>NZ_DDCI01000020.1:0-74976 GCF_002335265.1 Cupriavidus sp. UBA2010 | reverse complement strand
CTCTCCCGCCACACTGTTTTGTATCTCTCTGTATCGGCATCCCATGCCGATACGCGCGCACACGAAACCGGCCGATTTTGGCTACGGCGCTGATACATCCACCCGCTTAAATGCTCCTGTACGCAGCACGGCACGCATCGCAAACCGTGAAGGCGGCACCTTCGACATCTACCTATATGGCCCGGCAGCAGTCCGGGTCAGAACGTTCATCCGATACCAGGAGCCCAGCATGACCAAGATCGACAAAGTCCTCTACACCGGCAAGACCCACACTACCGGCGGCCGTGACGGCGCTGCACGCAGCGACGACGGCAGACTCGATATCCGCCTGACGCCCCCGGGCGCGGCAGGCCACGGCACCAACCCCGAGCAACTGTTCGCGGCCGGCTGGTCGGCTTGCTTTATCGGCGCGCTCGGCAAAGCGGCACAGGCGCGGAAGATTGCGCTGCCCGCTGGCGTGGCCGTCGATGCGGAAGTCGACCTCGGCATGGCTGGCGATCAATATTTCCTGCAGGCACGGCTCAACGTGAGCCTGCCGGGGTTTGACCGGGCCACCGCTCAGGCGCTGGCCGAGGATGCGCATCAGCGTTGCCCGTACTCGAAGGCCACGCGCGGCAATATCGATGTCGTGATCAATGTGGTGTGAGTGGCGTGGTGTGACTGGCGTGGCGGGCCGGGTTAGCCACCCGGCCCGCGCTCCAGAATCTTGTACAGGTGGGAGCGCGAGATCCGCAGTTGCTCGGCGGCGCGCTTCTTGTTGCCGCCATGGCGTGCAATGGCCTCAAGTACCGCCGCATAGGCGAGTTCGCTCATGCCGGCGGACAACGCGCCGGATGGCGGGGCTGCAGGCAGCGACGATGCGTAGGACACTGGCGGTTCGATCCCCGCACTGCTCTGCGCACTGTTCCCCGCACCTGGCGGCAGCGGTGCCTCATCCGGCTGGGCACTGGCGGCCACCGGCACGATTGCTGATTCCCCGCGCGAGAAGTCCGTCACGCGCAGCGTGCGGCCATCGCAGAACACCAGTGCTTCCTCGATGCGTTGCCGCAACTGGCGCACATTGCCGGGCCACGGCTGGCTGGCGATATGCCGGGCCACGTCCTGGTCGATCGCGGGGGCGGGGATGTTGTTACGCTGGCAGAACGCGTTGACGAAGTGATGCAGCAGCGCGGGAATGTCCTCGCGCCGCTGGCGCAGTGAAGGAATACGCAACACCACGCCGCTCAGCCGGTAGTAGAGGTCGAGGCGGAAACGCCCGGCATCGATCAGCGCGGGTATATCGCGGTTGGTCGCGGAGATCAGGCGGAAATCCACCCGTTCCGGGCGATGGCTGCCCAGCCGCTCGACCATGTGGTCCTCCAGCACGCGCAGCAGCTTGACCTGTACCTCCATCGGCACGTCGGCCACTTCATCGAGAAACACCGTGCCGCCAGCTGCAATCTCCAGCTTCCCGGCCTGTCCCTTGCGCTGGCTCCCCGTGAAGGCACCTGGCACATGGCCGAACAGTTCCGATTCGATCAGCGTGGCGGGCAGGGCGGCCAGGTTCAGGCTGACCAGCGGCCGTTCGCGTGCGGGCTCGCTGCCTGCGGCGTGAATGGCGCGGGCCACCAGTTCCTTGCCGGTGCCGCTTTCGCCCAGGATCAGCACTGGCACATCCAGGCGTGCCACGGTCTCGATCTCGCGGCGCAGCCGCTGCATCGGCGCGCTTTCCCCGATCAAGCCGTATGGCGATGGACTTTCACGCAGGCCATCCAGTTCGCGCCGGTAACGCACGACTTGAGAGCGCAGCTCGGACAGTTCTTCGTGCATTCGCGCAATGGCTTCCGGTCCCTTGAACATGATCTGCCCGATGGCGCCAACCACTTCGCCGGCCTCGCGGATAGGGATGCGGTTGACCACGCGCGTCACGCCGTTCATTCGCTGCAGTTGCCCGATTTCGGCCTTGCCGCTGGCTGCTACCTGGGGCAGCCGCGAATTCGGGATGACGCTCGCGGCCGGGCGCCCAATGCCTTCGCCGGTGTTCAGGCCAAGGAATTTCTCGTGGACCGGGCTGACGTAGCGCACCTGTCCGGCGTGGTCCGCCACGACGATGGCTTCGTATGGGCTGGTCAGGAAGTGGTCGAGGATCGCACCAGCGAACGGCACCGAGCCCAGGAAATCGAACAGCGCCGTGCTCGCGTCCGCGCGATGCAGAAGGATCAGTCGATGCTGGTCGTCTTCCTGGCACAGGCCGATGTAGCGGTGGAGGCCCGTCTCGACGGGGAAGAGCCGCCGCCCGGTTTCCCGGTCCGCCGACTGCGCCCATGCCTGCTCGGCCGCATCCGCGATGTTGCTGTCGGCGCACACGCCGACAGCGGCCACCCGGCCGCCGTCGCGGGATAGCACCAGTGCGCCGAGCGCCACGGCTTCGGTGGCCGGACGCTGTGTGTTCTCTGAGGACACTGCCTGTCTCCATGTGTGTCCTCGTTGAGGACGCGAACTGTCGTTATGGCGGACATGATAGTGGCGGCTGAGAAAATCCTCAATGAAATCATGGTGCTGGCGAGTGTCTTCGGGGTGGCATGGATCGTGCGCTAGTGGAGTCAATGCATACGCCGCCAAAGAGGAAACACGCCGTGACCTGGCAACCAGAGATTGATGAACTTGCCTACCGGAGGCGACTGGCCGCCCGCATGGGCGGTGAGGAAAAGGTGGCGCGCCATAAGGCGGCCGGCAAGCTTTCCGTGCGGGAGCGGATTGCCGGTATCGCCGATCCCGGTACGTTCCGGGAGGTTGGCGGACTGAGCGGCAGCGGCCGCTACGACAGCAACGGCCGGCTCGTGGACCTGGTGCCGTCCAACCTGGTGATGGGCCGGGCGAATGTCGGCGGGCGCCCGGTGGTGCTCGTGGGCGATGACTTCACCGTGCGTGGTGGCGCCAATGACGGCGCGGTGGGTGACAAGCTGATTCACGCGGAGAAGATGGCCCATGACCTGCGCCTGCCGATGGTACGGCTGGTCGACGGCACGGGCGGTGGCGGCTCGGTGCGCAATGTCGAGATCAAGGGCCATACGCTGATCCCCACCATGAAGGTGTGGGAGCACGTGGTCGAGAACATGGCCGTGGTGCCCGTAGTGTCGCTTGCACTGGGGTCGGTGGCGGGCATGGGCGCGGCGCGCGTGGCAGCCAGCCACTACTCGGTGATGGTCCGCGAGACGTCGCAGCTCTTTTATGCCGGCCCGCCAGCGGCGGCGCCCAATGAGCAGGGGCTGACGAAGAACGAACTGGGTGGCAGTCACATCCACAGCCGCAATGGCGTGGTCGATGACGAGGTGGCCACCGAGCAGGAGGCGTTCGCGCGGGCGCGTGATTTCCTGTCCTACCTGCCGGCATCGGTGCACGAACTGCCGCCGCGCGTGACACCGGCAGACGACCCCGCCCGCCGTGATGAATGGCTGCTGGCCGCCATCCCGCGCGATGGCCGGGCGACGTACGAGATCCGTCCGATCCTGGAAGCGCTGGTCGACGCTGGCTCTTTCTTCGAGATCGGCAGGCACTGGGGCTGCGCCATCGTTACGGGCCTGGCCCGGCTCGATGGCTGGCCGGTGGCGGTGGTTGCCAGCGATCCGCGCGTGCAGGGTGGCAGTTGGGATAGCGATACCGCCGAGAAATTTACGCGCATTGTCGATCTGGCCCAGGCGTTCCACCTGCCCGTGGTGAATCTGGTGGACACCCCCGGATTCCAGTCCGGCCTGGACGCTGAGCGAGCCGGTACCACACGGCGCGGTGTACGCGCGCTGGCGGCGGTCTATCAGGCCACCGTGCCGTGGTGCTCGATCATCCTGCGCCGCGCGTATGGCGTGGCGGCCGCCGCGCATCAGCACATGGGGCGCTTCAATTTCCGCTACGCCTGGCCATCAGCCAACTGGGGCGAGGTGCCGATCGAAGGCGGGCTGGAAGTTGCCTACAAGTCCGAGATCGAAGGGGCGGACGACCCGGTGCAGAAACGCGCCGAGATCATGTTGCGCGTGCGCAGCCTGACCTCGCCGTTCCGCAGCGCGGAGGCCTTTGTCATCGAAGACATCATCGATCCGCGTGAAACACGTGCGCTGCTGTGCGAGTTCGCCAATCTGGCGGCGCCGCTGCGCGAGGCAGGCGTGAGCCGGTTCGGCATCCGGCCCTGATTGACGTACGAACTGAATTCCCAAGACAGAAGCAGAAACGAGGAGACTGAATTGAAGAAGCTGTTGATCGCCAACCGCGGAGAGATCGCATTGCGCGTCCAGCGCGCCGCACGCGACCTGGATATCGGCACCGTCGCGGTGTACTCGCAGGACGACGCGGGCTGCCGGCATCGGATGCTGGCCGACGAGGCCATTGCGCTGGACGGTGCAGGCCCGGCTGCGTACATCGACATCGCGGGAATCATCGCTGTCGCGAAGGCATCGGGCAGCGATGCCGTACACCCGGGCTACGGTTTTCTGAGTGAGCGGGCCGATTTTGCGCAGGCGTGCATCGATGCCGGCATCCGGTTCGTCGGACCGACGGTCGAGCATCTCGCTCTGTTTGGCGACAAGGGCCGCGCGCTGCAACTGGCGGCCGAGTGCGACGTGCCGGTCATGCCCGCCACGCATGGCGGCGCGTCTCTGGAGGAGATCGAACGCTTCTTCGATGCCCAGGGCGACGCCGGCATCGTCATCAAGGCGGTTGGCGGTGGCGGCGGGCGCGGTATGCGCGTGGTGCGCAGACGCGAGGATCTGGCGGAGGCTTATGCGCGCTGCCGGTCCGAGGCCAGTTCCGCGTTTGGCGTCGATGCGCTGTACGCCGAGCGGCTGGTCAGCCGGGCACGCCATATCGAAGTGCAGATCGCTGGCGACGGCCAGCACGTTATCGCGCTCGGCGAGCGGGACTGCACGCTGCAGCGCCGTTTCCAGAAACTGGTGGAGATTGCCCCGAGCCCGGTGCTCAAGCCGGAGCTGCGCGCGGAGATTATCAAGGCCGCGCTGCGGCTGGCGCGTCGCGTCAACTACCAGAGCCTGGGCACGTTCGAATTTCTGGTCGAGGAAAGCGAGTCGGGCGAGCAGAAGCGCTTCGTCTTTATCGAAGCCAATCCCCGGCTGCAGGTGGAGCACACCATCACCGAGCAGGTGACCGGCGTGGATCTCGTGGCGCTGCAGATCGGGCTGGCCTCGGGGCGGACGCTTGCCGAGCTTGGACTCGATCCGGCTTCGCCGCCGCAACCCCGGGGCTATGCGATCCAGGTGCGCGTCAATGCCGAAATGACCGATGCGCAAGGGCTGGCGCGTCCAGCATTTGGCCGTCTGGAGCGTTTCGAGCCGCCCGCCGGTCCTGATGTACGGGTGGACTCCCACGGCTACGCTGGCTACGAGCCGTCGCCGAACTTCGACACCCTGCTGGCCAAGCTGATCGTGAGCAGCGCCGCACCCGGGTTCGAAGCTGCCGTGCGCCGGCTGCAGCGCAGCCTCGCGGAATTCCGCATTGTTGGCGTGCCGACCAACCTCAACCTGCTGCGGGCGCTTGCCCAGCGCGAGGACTTCCTGACGCAGGACGTCCACACGCGGCTTTTCGAGTCGATCCTGCCGGCGTTGATGGCGTCGGCGGAAACCATCGCCGAAGCCGAGCGCGCGCAGGATGCGCGTTTCGGCGGCGCATCCCATGCAATGCCCGCGCACGCGAGCCACGCGACCCGCGCACCGGAGGCCGAAGAGGAACTGGAAGAAGGGCTCGTGGCGATTCGCGCGCCGCTGACTGGCCGCGTGGTCGACATCCCGGTGCAACTGGACGAGATCGTCAAGCCGGGGCAGACGGTGGCCGTGCTCGATGCGATGAAGATGGAGCACGCGATTGTCGCGCCGTGCGCGGGCCGTGTGGTCGATCTGCGCCCGGAGAAGGGTGCGCTGGTGTCCGAAGGCCACATGCTGATCGTGCTCGAGCAGGCAGAGGCCGACGGCGTGGCCGTGGATGCCGCGCGGAATGTCGATCCGAATGCGATCCGAGCGGATCTGCAGCGTGTGCTGGACCGGCACGCCTATCTGTATGACGCGGCGCGTCCCGATGCCGTCGCCAAACGCCGTTCGCGCGGGCAGCGCACGGCGCGGGAGAACATCGCCGACCTGTGCGATGGCGACTCCTTCGTGGAATATGGCGCGCTCGCGCTGGCCGCGCAGGCATCCCGCCGCAGCAAGGAAGACCTGATCGTCAACACGCCCGCGGATGGCCTGATCACCGGTATCGGCGAGATCAACCGCGAGCTGGTTGCGAAGGAACGGGCACGCAGCGCGGTGATGGCGTACGACGCCACGGTGCTGGCCGGCACGCAGGGCAAGCGCAATCACATCAAGACGGACCGTATCGTCGAGGTGGCGCTCCGTGATGAATTGCCGCTCGTGCTGTTTGCCGAGGGTGGCGGCGGGCGGCCTGGTGACGTGGATTTCCCGTCCGTCTCCGGCCTGTATCAGCCGTCGTTCGCGGCGTTCGCCGAACTCAGCGGACACGTGCCGGTGGTCGGCATCGTGTCGGGCCGTTGCTTTGCCGGCAATGCGGCGTTCCTGGGCTGCTGCGATGTGATCATCGCCGATCGCTCGGCGAACATCGGCATGGCCGGGCCGGCGATGATCGAGGGCGGCGGCCTTGGCATCTTCCGTCCGGAAGACGTGGGTCCCGCGTCGGTGCAGTTCGCCAATGGCGTGGTCGACGTGCTGGTCGAGAACGAGGCCGAGGCGGTGGTGGTCGCCAAGCACTACCTGTCGATGTTCCAGGGCCGCGTGGCGCACTGGAGCGCGCCTGACGCGCTGGCGTTGCGCCAGGTCGTGCCCGAGAACCGCCTGCGCGTGTACGACACCCGCAAGGCCATCGAAGGCATCGCCGACGTCGGCAGCGTGCTGATGCTGCGCGGCGGGTTCGGCGCGGGCATTCACACCGCGCTGGCCCGTGTGGAGGGGCAGCCGGTCGGCATCATGGCCAACAACCCGTATCACCTTGGTGGCGCGATCGACGCGGATGCCGCGGACAAGGCAACGCGCTTCATGCAACTCTGCGATGCGCATGGCTTGCCGATCATCTCGCTGATCGATACCCCGGGGTTCATGGTCGGACCCGAGATCGAGGCCCAGGCCCAGGTGCGTCACGTGTCACGGATGTTCCTGGCTGCCGCCAAGCTGCGCGTGGCGCTGCTGGCCGTCACGCTGCGCAAGGGCTACGGCCTCGGCGCGATGGCGATGGCAGGCGGTGGCTTCCGCTCGGCAAACTTCACGATCTCGTGGCCGACCGGTGAATTCGGTCCGATGGGGCTGGAGGGCGCGGTCAGGCTCGGCTTCAAGAAGGAGCTTGAAGCGGTGCCCGATGGCCCGGAGCGCAAGGCGCTGTTCGACAAGCTGGTGGCGCAGTCCTACGAGCGCGGCCACGCGATCAACACGGCCGCAGCGGTGGAGATCGATGCCGTGATCGACCCGGCCGAGACGCGCAAATGGATCGCCCAGGGCATTGCCTCGGCTGATGTCCGCAGCCGCAGGGCGCGCCAGTCGTTCGTCGATGCATGGTGAGCGTGGTGATCGTCACTGTGATGAGTGAAACGCGGGCACTGTTCGGCAGGCCCGATCCACGTCCACACGCGAGGGATTCAAGATGAAGGATGCTGCTGCCCCGGCGCCGCTTGCGCTGGGTGGGCTGCGCGTACTCGAGGTCGGCACCGGTCCGGCGCTTGCGTACGCGGGCAAGTTGTTCGCCGATTTCGGCGCCGAAGTCATCAAGGTCGAGCGCCCGGAGGGCGATGTCTGGCGGCAGATGCCGCCGCTGGTTTCCAGTGCCGAAGCGCAGCCGGAGAGCGCGCTCTTCGCCTGGCTGAACACCAACAAGCGCAGCGTGACCGCTGATTCGGCGGATGCCGCTGACCGCGCGTGGCTTGCCCGGCTGGCAAGAACCTGCGATGTCGTTCTCGATGCCCGCGCGCTGACCGAAGGCGTGGGCGTGCTGTCCGCACCCGTCTGGGCCGTGGCCGCAGACGCAGCCGCAGCCGTGGAAGGTCAAGCGGGGCACGAGTCAATCGAGGTCGCGCTCACGTGGTTCGGCGAAAGCGGGCCATATAGCGAGTTCGCGGGTTCGGAAGCCGTGTGCCGCTGCCTCGCCGGCGCCGTGCACGGAAGCGGTCCGGTGGACGGGCCGCCGCACATGCCGCATGACGTGCAGACCGCGATCGTGGGCGGGCTGATGGCGTACTCGGCTGCGGTGGCCGCCCTGATCGGCGGGGCGCAAGGCAGCCGTCGCTATGTGCTGAGCCTGCATGAAGCGGTGTTCAGCGTGGTCGAGATGGAAGCCGGCATGGTGCCCGACAAGCGGCACCCGCTGCGCCGTCTGGGCGTCAACCGTTTCTGCGGCACGCATCCGGCCGGTATCTACGAGACCGCATCGGGCTGGATCGGCATCTTCACGCACACGCTGCCACAGTGGACGGCGCTGTGCGAAGCCATCGGACGGCCCGAACTGGCCCGCGACCCGCGTTTCGCGAACGGCCAGGAGCGCATGAACCGGGCCGACGAGATCGACGCCATCCTGATCCCGGCGTTCCGCACGCGCACGGCGCAGGAGTGGTTCGAGCTGCTCGGGGACATGAAGCATCCCACCGTGCTGGTGCCAACGATGCAGGAACTGCTCGGCCAGGCGGTGCACCGGGAACGTGGCGCATTCGTGCCGGTACGAATCGGCGGGACGACGTTCGAAGGTCCCGTGGTGCCACTCCGGCTCGACGCAGCCGGTCCGCTGGCCGGTGGCGACGCGCCGCTGAAGGGCGCGGACGATGCGTTCTATCGTGCGTCGGGTCTCGATCATCGACCGCTGCACCAGTTTCAACGCGCCACCACGGCGCAGGGCCCGCTGGAAGGTGTCCGTGTCATCGACCTGACGATGGGCTGGGCCGGGCCGCTTGCATCGCGCACGCTGGCCGATTTCGGCGCCGAGGTCATCAAGGTCGAGAGCACGAGCTACCCCGACTGGTGGCGCGGCGCGAACTTTACCGAGGAGTTTTATCGGGAGCGGTTGTACGAGAAGAACTCGAACTTCAACCTGATGAACCGCAACAAGCAGGGCATCACGCTCGACCTGACGCGCGAGGAGGGCAAGCGGCTGTTGCTCGAACTGGTGGAGGGCGCGGACGCCGTCATCGAGAACTACTCGGCGGAGGTGTTGCCGAAGCTCGGGCTTGACTACGAGGCCTTGCGCGCCCGGAACAAGCGGTTGGTCATGGTGTCGATGCCGGCCTTCGGGCTCGGCAACGCGTGGAGCAATACCCGGGCCTACGGCGGCACGCTCGAACAGGCCAGCGGGCTGCCGCTCTACACCGGGCACCCGGATGGGCCGCCCGCCATGACCTCCTATGCCTACGGCGACCCGATTGGCGGGCTGAACGCGGGTGCGGCGATGCTGCTGGCGCTGTTCGCGCAGCAGACCACGGGCGAGGGGCGGCACGTCAACCTGTCGCAGGTGGAGGCCATGCTGCCGATGGCCGCGCCGTTCATGATCGAGCAGTCGATCTCCGGAGCGGTATCGCCGCGACAGGGTAATCGTCATCCGATGCTGTTTCCGCACGGGTGCTTCCGCTGCGACGGGGACGATGCGTGGGTCGTCCTGTCCGCAACGGACGCGCACTGGCCCGCCCTTTGTCGCGTCATGGGGCGGGACGATCTCGCCGTTGATGCGCAACTCGCCAGCGTGTCTGGCCGACGCGCGCGGGGGAATGAGATCGACGCCGCAATCGGCGCCTGGTGCGCCGGCCGCGATCCGGAGGCGGCGATGCAGACGCTGCAGCAGGCTGGCATCCCGGCGGGCGTGGTGCGTCCCATGTCGCAGGTACTTCAGGATGCCCATCTGCACGCACGCGGATTCTGGCGCGACATTGACCGTGCCCATAGCGGGCCGTACCGGGCCACGACCGCCTGGTTCCGCACGGGCAGCGAGCCGCAGGCAATCCGATATGCCGCCCCAACGCTTGGCGAGCACACCGAATCGGTGCTGGCGCGCGTGCTCGCGCTCGGCCCGGCTCAGATCGCGGAGCTGGAGCGTATCGGCGTGACAGGGAAAACCGCGCAGCCCAAGGTATCGAAGGGGCGCGCATGACGCAGGAACTCAGCAGGACCACCGAGAACGACACCGAGAACGACAAGGAGACACACATGAAAGAACGCGAAATCACCGCACGCCGCCGCGCCATCAAGGGCGGGATGAAGCTGGTGGCAGCGGCGCTGGCCGTCATGGCAGGGACGATGGCGGCGCCGGCTGGCGCGCAGACGGCCACACAGACGGCCAACTGGCCCAACAAGCCGATCCGGATCGTCGTGCCGTTCCCGGCAGGGTCCACCACCGATACCGTCGCGCGCGTGCTGTCGGAGCAGCTCAGCAAGTCGCTGGGGCAGCCCGTCATCGTCGAGAACAAGCCGGGCGCGAACGGCCTGATCGGCGTTGCCGAAGTCGCCAAGTCACCCGCGGACGGTTATACGCTGCTGGTCACGAACTCGAGCAGCATCACCATCAACCCGCAGGTGTACAAGCGGAGCAACTACAAGCCCAAGGATCTGGCGCCGGTCGCGCTGGTAGTGGAGGCGCCGTTCGTGCTGGTGGCGAACCCCGAGTGGGCAAAGAAGAACAGTATCGGCTCGGTTGGCGATCTGGTTCGCTACGCCACGCGCAATCCGGGCAAGCTCAGCTATGGCTCGGCGGGGCCGGGCAACATCGCGCATCTGAGCTTCGCCATGCTGAACAACCGGGAGAAGATCCAGACCACGCACGTGCCGTACAAATCGGCCTCGCAAGCGGAGATGGCCGTGATCAGCGGTGAACTGGAGACTGCCTTCGACGCGTGGAACGGGCTGCCGCAGATCAAGGCTGGCAAGCTGAAGCCGCTTGCAGTGACGTCGCCCAAGCGGATGCCGCAGTTGCCAGACGTGCCGTCGCTGGAGGAAGCCGGTGTCAAGCCGTTCGATGTCAGCTTCTGGCTCGGCATGCTGGCGCCGGCCGGCACGCCGCCGCAGATCGTGCAGAAGCTGTATGAGATCACCAAGGGTCTGGCCAACGATGCCCGCGCAAAGTCTGTCCTGAGTCAGCAGGGTGAAGTCGTCATGATCGACCCGGCGAACTTTGCCAAGCGCATCGAGAAGGAAGATGCCAACTGGGCAGTGGTGATTCAGCGCGAGGGCATCACCCTGGACTGACGCGCCGTTGATGTACTGCTGACGCACTATGGGTGACGGGCCAGCCGGGTATGCCAATCGTTCGGCGACGATGGGCATGTCCGGCTGGCTGCGGCGCATCGGGACGAAATCGAGCCCGATTTGATATGTGTCGTACCCGTTCGTTTCATCCTCCAAAGCGGTTGATAGCTATCAACACCTGGATGGAACCAAAAGTGCCTAATCCGGCTTGCGGACCGCGCTGCGCGGTCCGACCCACAAGACGGAGTCCCCATGAAATCCAGCCGAAGCAGAGTCCTGTCGACGTTTTCGACGGCGACGTTCATGACGGTGCTGTTTGCCGCCGCCGTATCCAGTGCGCACGCCGCCGAGCCGCAAGCCGAACCTATCCAGCCCATTGCGCCTGCCAAGGTCCAGCACCCGGAACGCGTGGCGCTGGGCGAAAAGCTCTGGTTCGATCCTCGTCTTTCACGCTCTGGCTTTATCTCGTGCAACTCGTGCCACAACCTCAGCATGGGTGGCTCGGATAACCTCAAGACGTCCATCGGCGACAAGTGGAAGCAGGGCGGCATCAATTCGCCGACCGTCCTGAATTCCAGCCTGAATTTCGTGCAGTTCTGGGATGGCCGCGCGAAGGATTTGCCAGAGCAGGCGCGCGGGCCGATTGCCAACCCAATCGAGATGGCCTTCACGCACGAGTTGGCGGTCGACACGCTCCGATCCATCCCCGGGTACGTCGATGAGTTCCGCAAGGTCTTCAAGTCGGACAAGCTGACGATATCCGAAATCACACTGGCCATTGCCGCGTTCGAGGAAACGCTGGTCACGCCGAACGCGCGCTTCGACAAATGGCTGAAGGGTGACAAGAAGGCCATCAACGCGCAGGAGTTGCGCGGCTACCAGTTGTTCAAGGGCTCTGGCTGCGTTGCCTGCCACAACGGCCAGAACATCGGCGGCAACTCGTTCCAGAAGATGGGTCTCGTGGAGCCGTACAAGACCAGGAATCCGTCGGAGGGCCGGGCAGGCGTGACGGGCAAGGACGCTGACCGGTTCAATTTCAAGGTGCCGACCCTGCGTAATGTTGCGCTGACTTATCCGTACTTCCACGATGGCGAGGCGGCCACGCTGAGTCAGGCGGTGGATACGATGGGGCGCCTGCAACTGGCGCGCAAGTTCACGCCGGAAGAGAACGCCGATATCGTGGCGTTCCTGAAGACGCTGACCGGCGATCAGCCGAAGATCGTGCTGCCTATGCTGCCGCCGTCGAGCGACAAGACGCCGAAGCCGAAGCCTTTCGAGTAAGGCGCCGCTGACGGCGCCCGCGCGCGTTGGGGCCCCGTCCCGTCCCCGTCCGCTTTCCCCCTCGGGGGCCCCGCGTCACCGTGCTTGCGCCTCGGCGGGTTTGGCCGCTGCGTCGGACCCCTTGCCGAACCGCGCGGCGATCTGATCCTGGACCTTGGCCAGCGCGTCGGCCTGAGCCTTGGCGTCCTGAGCCTCCTTGGCCTTCCTGGCTTCGGCGGCCTGCTGTTGTTCCGGCGTTGGCGGCGGGAGCTTGGCGATGGCCGGTGCGGCCAGCAGGCAGCCGAGAGACAGCGCGAGCGCGCGCAGCGAAGCAGGAACGGACGCGGATTCGTGTTTCATGAGTTTCGTCTCCCTGAGGTGGTTGGGACGCTATCCGGCAGCTTGCGTGCGCGGGCCAGTGTCTGCCGTACTGCATTGTAGCCATCCCATGGATCATGGCGTGCGATCTCTTCGGGCCGCGCGCAGGCGTTGGCGATGGTCCAATGCGCGGACGACGACAGGTCGGGCAGCTCGCCTCAGGCAATCGGCATGGATACCCCCAGTCCCGGGCGGAGCCAGCGTGACTACCAAGGACCTGCCGCAGTAACTCGCGCCGCCTGGCCACTGCGAGTTTTCAAGCGGGTGGCACTTTCAATCGAGTATGACACCACCTATTCGCGCAGTGGAGTAGCATACAAATCTCATATCGGTGAACGCCGGGGCGAAGACCGCTGACGAACGTGGTCGCCATCCCGGGGCGCCAGGAGGAAGGCATGTGGCATTCCTGTCCGACGCGGATCGCCCGTCGGTACGTGGCTTCGTTCACTCTCATGCTGGCGGCTTTGCTGCTGCCGGTTGCGGTGCCCGCGGCAGCCGGTGAAGCGTCGGGCCCCCGCGCTTACTTCCCGGCGGCGCAGCCACGCGTTTTGGACGGGTCCAGCCCGCAGCCATCCGCCGTGGCCGGCACACCAGCGCAGCCCGTGGTGCCGTTGAGTGAAGACGAGCGGCGCTACCTGGCCTCCCTGCCGCGGCTGCGTGTGCAGTTGCTGACCCAGTGGGCGCCGTTCAGCTACGAGGGCGAGGATGGGCAGCCCACCGGAATGCTGAGCGCCTACCTGGCCTACCTGAGTGAGACCCTGGGCCTGCGTCTCGATGTGAGTTCCGTCGCCGAGCCGGCCGAGTCCGGCCGGTTGAGGGCGGCCGGGGAGATCGATCTCAATCAGTACGTCGAGCCGGCGGAAATGGCGGATCGGCATCTCCCGACCCGTACCCGTCCGGTCGAGTCCTATCCCCTTGTGATCGTTGGACGAACCGATTCCCCGGCCATCGGCGACCTGTCCGAGCTGGCAGGCTTTCGGGTTGCCGTGGCCGCCAAGTCGGTCATGGCCGATCTGGTGCGCGCGGCGGTACCGTCGGCGTCGATCGTGTCTGCTGCCTCGCCCGAGGCGGCGCTGGAGATGGTGCGGGACAACAAGGCCGATCTCTACATTGGCAATCTGGCCACGCTGGATCGCGCTATTCAGAGCCGCTACGTGGGCCAACTCAAGGTTGTGGGCGCTACCAAGGAGCGGCAGCTTATCGGATTCGATGTGCGGCCGGGGCTGGAGCCGCTCGTGCCGCTGATCGATCGCGCCATCGAGGCCATGCCGCCAGAACAGAGGTTGGCAGTCCGCAATCGGTACCTGACCACGACCTATCAGTTCGGTTTGTCGGGTAGTGAAGTCCGGCGGCGTGCCGCACCGTATGTGGCGCTGGTCATCACGGCGCTGGCGCTTCTGGCTCTCGGCTACTGGCGTCAGCGGCGGCAAGTCGCCATCCGCCTGCAGGCCGAGCGCGAACTCCAGCGGGCCCAGCGACTGGCCGAGGAGGCGAGTGCAACCAAGTCGATATTCCTGGCGGGGATGAGCCATGAGATGCGGACGCCCCTGTACGGCATGTTGGGCACGCTGGAACTGCTGTCGCTGACCGCGCTGGATGACCAGCAGCGCCAGCACATCGGGACAATTCAGGCGTCGTCGGCCACATTGCTGTTGATCATCGACGATCTGCTGGACTACAGCAAGTTCGAGGCCGGGCAACTCGATCTGGAGTCCATGGCGTTCGATCCCGTGGAATTGGTGGAGGGCGTGGCTCGAGCCCACGCGCCGCTGGCACTGCGCAAGGGATTGGCACTGACCTGCTATGTGCAGGCCGATCTGCCCTGGCTCATCGGCGATCCGGATCGTATCAGGCAGACACTCACCAATCTCCTGACCAACGCGCTCAAGTTCACTTCTGAGGGACACGTCGATATTCGGGTGTTCCGGTCTCCTACGGCACCCGCTAAGCCGTCCAATGAGTCCCTGATTCTGGAGGTGCTCGACACCGGCATCGGCATTGCGGCGGACAAGCAGGCCCAGTTGTTTCGTCCATTCATGCAGGCCGATACCGAGACGGCCAGGCGGTTCGGCGGGACGGGGCTTGGCCTGGCGATCTGCCGACGTTTCGCGCTGCTCATGAAAGGCGGGATTTCGGTCGAAAGCGAGCCGGGACGGGGTAGCCGGTTCTCAGTATCGCTCAGCCTGGAAAGCGGGCGCCCGCGCCCGCCGGTCGAGGCGACGTTACCCAACGTTGCCGTCATGGCGCGGGAACCCGTATGGTGCGCGGATGTCATCGCCATGATCCACCAGTCAGGAGGAAGGGCAATTGCCTGCCAGGGCGACGCCACCGACCCGGGTACTGTGCTGCTGATAGCGGACGAGACGCAGGGCCCCGTGCCGAACGGATACGCCGGAGTGGTCAGGCTCGAGGCAAGTGGGCCGCTGGAAGCCGAGGCGCGGCCCGATGGCCTGGCCGTCTCTGCCTATCATCAGGCCGGCATCCTGCGCGCGCTGTGTCGGGCAGCAGGCATCCCGCTGACCAGCACGGCGTCCCCGGCCCAACGTTCGATGCAGATGTCGAAGCTGGATCTGCAGGTGCTGGCGGTGGACGACCATCCGGTCAATCGTCGGCTGATGCAGCAGCAACTAGAACAGCTGGGTTGCCGGACGACCCTGGTCAGTAGTGGTGAGGACGCATTGCTTGCTTGCAGACAGGGCCAATTCGATGCGGTGCTGACCGATGTGCACATGCCAGGGATGGACGGCTACGCGCTTGCGCATGCCTTGCGCGCGGACGGCTTCACCATCCCGATCATCGGCGTCACCGCCAGCGTGGTCACCGGAGAGGCCGAGCGCTGTGTGGCATCGGGGATGAACGGACATCTGACCAAGCCTGTTCTGTTGCAGGCCCTTGCAGATAGCCTCAGGCAGGTGTTGCCGGACCGAAGTGAAGCGCTGGCGACGGCAGTCAGGAGCGCCGCAGAACGGCCTCAGAGCGACGTCTCGCAAGACGACCGGATGCTGCTGATACGGACCGTCTGGGAAGACGCGCAGGCTATCAGGCAGGCTGTCGAGCAGAGGAATCTCGGGGCCGTGGCCGAGCGCGCGCATCGCGTTCGCGGCGCCGTCGCGCATTTGCATGACTGGGAGGAGGTGGCGGACCTGTGCAGGGAACTCGAAGCCGTGGCGCGCGATGCGTTCGATGCGGCCAAACAGCTCGCCGATGATCTGGACGGCTACCTGCAGGTGTACCTCGAAGCCGAGTCATAGCTCGCCGATGTGCCGCGCAAGACTTGGCCATCGATGCTGATGGCCTGTGGATTTAAGGCTTTCCCTAGGACTCATATCTCGTAGAACTTCTATTATCTCGACATGGCGACCCGGCCATACAAGGACAATGTGATTCATGTATCTCATTAAATCGACCGGGTCCGAAGGGGCATGATGATTTAGGTACTAATTGCCGACGATCACCCGGTAGTCGTCAATGGCATCCGTAGAGAACTAGGTGACGAGGTTGGGTTCGAAGTCGTTGGCATGGCGCATAGCTCCACCGAGTTGCTGCGTCTGCTTGAAACCACCCAGTGCGATGTGCTGGTGACCGACTATTCGATGCCGGGGAGTGCGGCTGGCGATGGCTTGCCGATGCTGCAGTTGATTCGCAGGCGCCATCCGTCCGTACGCATTGTCGTGATCACGATGCTCGATAATCCCGCCCTGTTGCGGAACATCCAGAAGGCAGGCATTTCGGTGATCCTGAGCAAGTCCGATCACCTTGGCCATCTTGCTCCCGCGATCCGGGCGGCCTTCGTCGGTATCCCCTATCTGGCGCCCGCGGTGCAGGCGTTGCTCGGCGATGCCAGCGATGAAGCCGGTGCGCCGGAGCCGAAGCTCTCGAAACGGGAACTGGAGGTCGTGCGCAAATGCGCGGCTGGTGTGCCCCTGGTCGAGATTGCCAGGCAGGCCAATCGCAGCAGCAAGACCATTAGCGCCCAGAAGAGTATGGCGATGCGCAAGCTGGGCCTGACATCGGACTACGAGCTTTATCAGTACGCCGTTACCCACGGCATGCTTGCGGCCGCCCAGTAGTCGGGTCCGGTCGTTGCCGCTGCTATCTCTATTGCCGTAATCGCAGCCGGCACGCGGGTCGCCGGACCCGCTCCTTCTCGCTTCTTCTTGCCCCCTCCCGCAGTTCCGCCGATTCTCCGTGTCTGGTATCGCACCACGCACCATTCCGGTGCCGATGCATTGACGTAACCCCGTCACTTACATGCATTGCGTCAAAATTTAATCGTTGCCTTATAGTCCCGCCCGCTCTCGTGAACCAACATGGATGCAGGCAGATATTGAATCGGGATAGCGGGAAATGAAGAAAGTCAGGCTATGCATCGCAAGTGATCGACCTGCGGTCTGTCAGGCGCTCGCACGGCGTCTGGTGTTCTTGCCGTGCATTGAGCTCGTCGGTAACGGCGGGCGTGCTGAGGAGGTTCTCGCGATCGCGCAGCGCGGGGGATGCGACGTCGTGCTTCAGGTTCGGGAGC
Organism: Cupriavidus sp. UBA2010; assembly: GCF_002335265.1. NCBI lineage: Bacteria > Pseudomonadati > Pseudomonadota > Betaproteobacteria > Burkholderiales > Burkholderiaceae > Cupriavidus > Cupriavidus sp. UBA2010. Next base: position 57,618 of record NZ_DDCI01000020.1, on the reverse strand, counting down.
CGGAATCCGGCCTTGATCAATCCGCACTGTTTCTCCAGCTGGTTGACACCGCGACGGCGCCGCCGGCAACGCTGGTCGTCCAGGCCGATCTGACGCGCCGGGCCGATGTGTTGACGCTGCTCGGCAGCGGTGTAAAGAACATCGTCAGTGCGCTGGATGACGCCGATGCCGTGGCGCAGGCGGTATTGATGGCGCACATCGGCGTCGGTTCGCTTTCCCCGCGGGCGATGGACGTGATGTGGGGGGCATGGCGTGCCGCGCCGCGCGCCGCTAACGAGATTCGTAACAGCTTATCCCGGCGCGAACTGGAAGTCCTGCGGCTTTACCTGGCAGGCGTGCCGGTCTCGAAGATTGCCCGCGACACTGGCCGCAGTGTCAACACGGTCAGTGCGCAGAAGAAGAGTCTGATGCGCAAGATGAATGTGCAAGACCACGTGCAGCTTGTCGCGATGTCAATCCAGTACGGCCTGGTGTAGCACGAAGTAGCCTGGCGCGGCCCGTAACGTCCCGCCTGGTTGAAGCGAATGCCAGCCCCGACCGAGGGCCGGCCACCCGGCAACGCCGGGTTCCAGATTCCCGGGACAACGCCTCGCTCGGCACTGCCGCCAGATACGACGGCGCAGGGCAGTGTTCCAGATTCACGACACGACACACCGCATCGCGTAACCACGCGCGACGGATGGGGGGGCGTGTCGGCCCGAGCCGGAGTGCCCCCCCGACGTAGTAAGGGAAACCACCATGAGGAAGCTGATCAAGGGAGAGAAGCTGGCTGCGTTGCCATTGAGCATCTCTCAGATTCGCAATCTGGTTTATGTCTTTGTCACCTGCCTGCTGGTGCTGATTGGGCTGTCGTGGTTCGTGCTGCTCAAGTACCGCATGGAAGAAGCCGTGGACCGGCACAAGATCCTGTTCCAGGCCCGCGCGGGACAGGTGGAGGCGAATCTGAATGCGGTGGGGAGGATGACGCTGCGTGCGCAAGGCACGCTCGAACGGCTGATCGAGGTCGGCGTCGGTAAGCCTATGGCGCAGACCGTCAGCCGCGACTGGATCGACCATCTGCAGAAGCGCGGGGAGCGCCCGTATGTGGCGCTGCCCGTTGCCGCCGGACGGGAGGCGATTCCGGCCGATGCCAGTATTGCGCAGCTGGAGAACGTGTTGGCGTTCATGCTGCGCGTGAGTAGTGTCCAATATCAGGGCCTGCAGAACGTCTGGCTCGTCGACCTCAACGCCGATCGTTTTTATGTCACGCCACGCAATCTGCCGCAAGCCAGGGAGACGCTGCGGAACGACGCGACGTACCAGGCCTTCGTCGAAGGGAGTATTTCGCGATTGCGCAGCCGGAAGCTGCTGGAACAGTTGCGGGCAACCCCCGGCCGTGTCGTGATGCTGGAACCGGGCTACGACTGGGTGTCTCGCGCGCCGGTCGTTACGGTGGCTACCCTGATCCATGTGGATGGCGAACCGTGCGCCGTGTTTGCGATGGATTTTCCGTTGAGCGCGATCTTTCCCGAGGATGACGACCTCGAGGAGGGCTTCTTCGTGCAGACCGTGGAAGGGGCGGTCCTCCGGCCGGATTCCATGTCCCGGGATCCGCTGCCGCCGGTAGTAAGCCGGGCGCTTATGGAGCGAACCCATGCCGCGACGAACTTGCAGACGTTCGTGGGCAACGGACTGCTACCCAGTGCCATGGTGCTGGACGGTCCGGTGGGTCGCTCCGGATGGCGAGCCGTGGAGGTGGTGGAGACCGGCACGCTGTGGGAGCGCCTGCGGCGGAACACGCTTTGGCTGTTCGCGTTGACTGGGCTGACCTGCACTTTGATGCTGGCATGGGTCCGTCTGGTGGACAGGCGCATCATGCGGCCCACGCAAATGCAGTCGTTGCGCCTGCAGGAGAGCGAAGTCCTCGGTCGTACCATCATCGAGTCGACCGGCGTCGGGCTCGTGATCCTCGACAGTACGAACGCCGCGGTGCTGATGGAGAACGATGTCTCCGATCGGATCACGGCTCACGCAGAGCCCGGAGAACTGGCGCGCTTTCACCGCGCGGCCTGCAATGCGCTGGTGGGTTGCGAGCACGGTAATGCGGATGCCCGGCATGGGAAGTTCAACTTCGAGCTGGCGCATATCGATGACACGGTCAGCCATCTTAGCGTCCGCGTGGCCGAGTCGACATACCAGGGCAATCCGGCGACGCTCTGCGCCATCGACGACGTGACCGCAGCCCGGCAGAGCGAAGCGACGCTGCTACAGGCTATCCACGACGCGGATGCGGCGAATCGGGCAAAGTCCGCCTTTCTCGCGACGATGAGCCACGAGATTCGCACGCCGTTAAACGGCATGCTCGGCAGCATCGAACTGCTGGAGGTGAGCGCGCTCGACGCGGCCCAGCGCGACCAGTTGGAGGTCATGCAGCAATCGGCGCAGTCGCTCATCCAGATCATCAACGACGTGCTCGACTTCAGCAAGATCGAGGCCGGGCAGATGGCATTGCAGGCGCGCCCTTGCCAGATCGATAGCCTTGTCGAGGACGTTTGCCGTCGGTTTGCCCCGGATGCGGAGCGCAGGTCGTTGCAGCTACCTTGCGTGATCGATCCTGCGTTGCACAGCCCGATCCTGCTTGACCCACTCAAGACGGAACAGGTGCTGGGCAATCTCGTCAGCAACGCGATCAAGTTCACGGAGCAGGGAAAGGTTGTGGTCGAGGCTACCACCATGACGGAAGGTGGCAGGGACTGGCTCAAGCTGCGCGTGATCGACACCGGCATCGGTATCGCCATCGGGGATCAGCAACGCCTGTTCGCGCCGTTCGTGCAGGCCGAGCAGTCGGACTCCCGCCGTTTTGGCGGCACGGGGCTGGGGCTCTCCATCTGCAATCGGCTTGTCGAGCTCATGGAGGGTTCCATTCGCCTGGTGAGTGAGCCGGGGCTCGGCAGTTGTTTCGAGGTGCGCATTCCGATGGAGCCGGTGACGGCCGCGCAGCCGGCCGACGTCGTGCAGACCCGTCTATTGAAGGATCTGCACATCGCGGGCGGCCTGAGCGATCTGACCGTTGGACTGTGCAGTCCCTCGCGCGAGACATACCACGGGATCGAGCACCTGTTGCAGCACTATGGCGCGGTGGTGGTCAGGTTCGATCCCTCACAGCCGCCCGCCACGCCCGTGGACGTGGTGGTCTGCGAGCACGCGGATATCGATGACTGTCCCGATGCCGACGTCGTGATCGAGAGCAACGCGTCCCTGGTACCAGACACCAGTCAGACGCCGATTCGCGCCTCGCGGTACTCGTGGCGCGGCCTGGTTCAGGCGATTCTGATCGCCGCAGGGCTCGAACTCCCGATGCCCGCGCAGCGGCGTGCCGATTCTGCCCTCGGGCATCTCGCGCTCAAGTCGCTGCGCATCCTGCTGGTGGAAGATCATCGCGTCAACCAAGTTGTCATGCGTCGACTGCTCGAATGGCTTGGGCAGTGGGTGGATGTTGCCGGCGATGGACGGGAAGCATTGGCGCTGACTGCGAGCCAGTCCTACGACCTGATCCTCACCGACCTCCAGATGCCATCCATGGATGGATACGAACTTGCGCGGACGATGCGCGAACGTGGAATCACCGCTCCCATCATTGCTGTGACCGCCAGCGTTGGCCCCGACCTGCAGAGCGCGTGTCAGCAGGCCGGCATCAACCGCTGCCTGACCAAGCCGGTACGGCTCGCGGCGCTTCGGGAACTGATCGAGTCCATGGATGTTTCACCACCCTTGCCGGGTACGGAACCGTCGCTAATCCCGAAGGAAGCCATGCTGTCCCTGGGCGAGTACCTCGGCGAGGATCTGGCGGAACTGTCGGAGGCGGCGGCCGCAGGTGATGTCGTCCGCCTGATGCGCAAGCTTCATGCCCTGGCCGGCGCGCTGGCCACGCTTGGTCATGCGTCGGAGTCGCAGGCATGTCGGTGGCTCGAGCGAACCATCGAGGAGTCTGGTCTTGCGGGCATGGAGGAGCAATGGATCGCCCTGCGCACGGCCCTGGAAACGCTGATCGCGCAGTACGCGGCCGTGGAACCCGTGCAGCCCGACCGCCTTGCGTTCGCTCCCGGGCTGCTCTTGTCTGATCGTTAATATTTGATTGTGACAAATGGCATCCAGATTTGGGATTTTCAATAGCGGTAGGGAATTATCGAGATGAGTATTGGGGAAGGTACGGGAGGATTTTGCGAATCGATGGAATCTCCTCAATTCATGTGACGGCATTCATTCGGGCGAGATGCATCGGCCGTCGTGAATGCACTAGCAAGGGCAAACGTTCGTTCAAGAGGTAATAGCAGCATGTCATGGATGCGAGAGATGCACGCCAAATCCCGCGAGTCTGGTAAATCGGGCAATCCTCAAATGCAGGTCGACAAGGACACCATGGAATCCTGGTGGACGCCGGAATTGCGACAGGTGGAAGTGCTACGCAACGCGATCGATTGTGGCGAATTCGTGGCCTGCTATCAGCCGCAGTTCGATCTGGATGGGGGGCACCTGCGCGGGGTAGAAGCGCTCGCACGCTGGGCGCGTCCCGGCTTCGGCATGATTCCGCCCGCGGCATTCCTGGGGGCGTTGCGTGAGCACGATCTGTTGTCCGAACTGACCATTGTGATGATCTGGCACGCAGCCGCGGCGGTGCGCCGTTGGGAAGAGGGCGGACTCGCGCTTCCGATCTCGATCAATGCGGAGTGGCGCTGCCTGGAAACCGGCAGGCTGCACGTCGCGCTGCGATCCGCCTGCCAGCATTTCGGAATCTCCATGCGTAGCCTGCATATCGAAGTGTCCGAGCAAACGGCGGTCAATGACCTGGCGGTGGCGCGGGACGCCATTCGGGCGCTCAGGGCAGAAGGCGTGCGTATCGCGCTGGACGACTTTGGGACGGGCGCGACTTCACTGCGGTTGCTTCGCCATATCGAGTGTGATTCGATCAAGCTTGACCAGTCGCTGGTGGAGAACATCGGACGTGACCCGCGCGCCGCATCGCTGCTGGGCAGCGTTATCGGCATGGTGCGCGCAATGGGCCTCAAGGCCATCGCCGAAGGGGTGGAAAACTTTGATGACCTGGAGTGCCTGATCAGACTTGGCTGCCATCAGGCCCAGGGATTTCTGCTGGGAGCGCCGATGCCGGAGGCACGCCTGGTCCATCAGTTTTTTAAGCGCCGGGCGCAGGCGTGGTGGAAACCGGAAATGTGAGATTTCCATCGGGTCACGAATGTTTGATTCTCATTAATCGAATCTTTTCTATTTGAGTGGGAAATTTCAGAAAATTGAGTTGATGGATTGTCCGTATCGGGACTTGGTGATGTTGCGACGAAATTTAAGGCTTGTCCTATTTGGGCGCAATGTGAGCTAAACCAATAATGTAGTTGGAGGCCGGCGGAGGATGGGGGATTGAAATGCAGTGCATTCTCCGATCTGCGGCAGCATTTTAATTTTGTTGTCTGGCTGGACCCTCCGGTTATATTTTTGATTCCTGTATCTTGATAATTCTGATATGAAAACCAAGCTCATTTCCGCCACAATCGTAGCCATTGCCGCCATGGGTACCCAACTCGCCCATGCCGCGCCGGACGGCACCATCACGTTCACCGGCAACATCACCGCCACGACCTGCAAGATCAACGGTGGCACTGCACCCGCGAACTTCACGGTCACGATGCCGACCGTTTCGACGGCCACGCTGAACGCCCTGGACGCGACCGCCGGCCGCACGGGCTTCCGCATCGCCCTGACCGGGTGCACGCCGTCCACGGGCAACGTCCACACGTTCTTCGAGGGAGGCTCCACCGTCAATCTGGGCACTGGCCGACTGATCAACGCCGGCACGGCCACGGCAGTTGAAATCGAACTGCTGAACAAGGACACGTCAGTCATCACCGTGGGCGCCTCGGATGGCGTTGGGGCCGGTCTGCAGAACTCGAAATCGGTGGCGATCACGGCCGGCGCCGCCAATCTGGACTACTACGCCCAGTATCACTCGACCTCGGCCGCCGGCTCGGGTGCGGGCGCCGTCAGCTCGACGGTGACGTACGACATTTCCTACAACTAAGCAGTCTGCCGGGATGGCCCCAGACGTCCATCAGGGCGCCATCCGGCTTCAGCACACCGCATTTGCATTGGCTGTCATGAAAACCAGGTCAACGATTCAATCCGCGTTGGCCGCCGGGATGCTTGTATTAGGCCTTACGGGCTCTGCAGCGCATGCTTCGGTGGTCCTTGGCGGCACGCGCGTCATACTCGACGCGAAAGACAAGGAAGCCACGATCCGGGCATCCAATGAAGGCAAGACGCCGGCATTGGTCCAGACGTGGGTGGACAATGGCAATTCCAAGGCTTCGCCGACAGCCATTGAGGTGCCGTTCACGGTGATGCCTCCGGTGGCGCGTATCGATCCGAGCAAGGGGCAGACACTGCGCGTGCTCTACACCGGCGAGCCACTGCCAATGGACAAGGAGTCCGTGTTCTGGCTGAACGTGCTGGAGATCCCCCCGAAAGCCACGGGTGACCTCGCGGAATCCAATCGCCTGCAACTGGCGTTCCGCACCCGCGTCAAGCTCTTCTACCGGCCCGCCGGCCTGGTGGGCACGGCTTCGGAAGCGCCGTCACGCGTGACTTGGCGCATCAAGCCTGCGGGCAAGACACTGGCTCTCGAAGCGACCAATCCAACGTCTTATTACGTCTCGTACGCCGGCATCGATGTGTCCGCGGGAGGCAAGACGATTCGCAATCAGGAGGGCGGCATGGTCGGCCCTGGTGAAACGAAGACGTTTCCCCTCGACGGCGAAGCGAGCGTGGGTGCCGATGGCACCGTGCACTATCGCGCGATCAACGACTGGGGCGGCCCGATAGAGGGCGATGCTCCGGTAGTCCCGGGTAACTGATCCATCAGCGCCGGCGCAGGCAGCCGGTGTCCGGGATCTCCTTTCAAGGCAGTCCACCGATGCGGGCCTCGTGCTCTGCAGGGGCGGCCGTTTGTCCAAATTTTCCGAGTGGCCATGAAGCCGGTATCAAGAATCCCTCATTCGATCCCAAGTCGCCTCTGCCCAAGTCACCTCTGTCAGGTGAGCGCAGTCGCGCTCTCGATGTTCGCGGGGGTGGCGGTCACGCCTGCAATGGGCGCTTCCGTGGACGCGCCAGCGGGCGCGACGATCGCTGCCGTGGAATTCAACGATAGCTTTCTTTACAACCCGGACGGGAAGCGGCTGGATATCTCCCGATTCAATCAGGGCAACTTCGCGACGCCAGGCAACTACCGTGCCGATCTGTACGTCAACGATGTCTGGCTGGGCCGCGCCGAAGTCAACCTTCGCGCGATTGGGGATGACGCACGCAACGTGCAACCGTGCTTCGACCACGACATGCTCGATCGCATGGGCGTCGACCTCGCCAAGCTGGCGCCAGAGGCCAGCGCGCGGCTGCAGGAAGGTTCGGACTGCGAGCAGATCCCCGGGCTGATTCCCGCAGCCACCGCGACCTTCGATACCGGAGAGCAACGTCTTGACGTGAGCATCCCGCAGCTCTATATGAGGCGTTCCGCGCGCGGTTATGTCGACCCGAAATACTGGGATAACGGCATTCCCGCAGCGCGGTTGCAGTACAACGCCAATGCCTACCGCTCGGATAGCGCCGGGGTCTCGTACACGCAGGGCTTCGTGGGGCTCGACGCAGGTTTGAACCTGGGACCATGGCGGTTCCACCACAACGGCAACCTGTCGTATAGCAATGGCGGAGGGCAGCCGGGCGGCACGCACTATCAGGCGGTGCAGACCAACCTGCAACGGTCGATCAACGAGATCAAGAGCCAGCTTACGCTGGGCGATGCCTTCACCGATGGGCGGATGTTCGACAGTTTCGGCTTTCGTGGCGTCCAGCTGGCGACGGATGACCGCATGTATCCGGATTCGCAACGCGGATACGCGCCGACGATCCATGGCATCGCCAACAGCAACGCGCGGGTACAGATTCGCCAGAACGGCAACATCATTTACGAAACCACGGTTGCCCCGGGCGCGTTCGAGATCAACGATCTGTATCCGACCGGCTACGGCGGCGACATCGACGTGGTGGTGACCGAAGCAGATGGGTCGCAGCATGTCTCCCGCGTGCCGTTCGCGCCGATGGCCAATGCGCTGCGCCCGGGCGTAACGCGTTATGGCGTGACGGCTGGTCAGTTCCGCAATACCAGCATTTCAAGCAAGCCCGGCGTGTTCCAGGCCACGATCCAGCGCGGCCTGTCGAACATGTTCACCGCCTACGGTGGCGCGCTGGTGTCCGAGGGCTACTGGTCCGCGCTGGCGGGTCTGGCCATGAGCACGGACTTTGGCGCGATCGGCCTCGATGTCACGCAAGCGTCGACACACCTGACTTCGGAGCCGGATCGTAGCGGGCAAAGCATCCGGCTGTCGTACAGCAAGCTGGTTGCCCCGACCAATACCAACCTGACGCTGGCGGCCTATCGTTACTCGACGCACGGCTATCTGGGCTTTTCCGACGCGGTGATACTGCGCGATCTCGATTCTCGTGGGCTCGGCTTTTCCGCGGTGGGCACGGTGCGTGGCAGGCTGCAGGTGATGGTCAATCAGATGCTATCGATGGGATACGGCAGCTTCTATCTGTCGGGATCGACCCAGGATTATTGGAACCGGGATGGCCGGGACACGCAGTTCCAGGCCGGTTACAGCAATATCTACAGGGATGTCAGTTACGGGATTTCGGCGGCCAGGCAGCTCAGCCTCAATACCGGGAAATGGGACAACCGCGTGATGCTGACCCTGACGCTGCCGCTCGGCAAGACACCGTTCGCGCCGTACTCGACGACCAGCCTCCAGAAGGACTCGCAGGGCGCAACCACGTTGCAGGAGACCATTTCCGGGACGGCCGGCGTCGACAATGCGCTGTCGTACTCGGTCTCCGCGAATCATGCCAGCGGTGGTGACGCGCCTACCAACAACAGCGCCAGCCTGAACGCATCCTACATATCGAGGATGGCGACGCTATCGGGCAACGTGAGCAAGGGCACGAACTACACGCAGGCGGGCGTGGGTATCTCAGGCGGTGTCGTGGCTTACCAGGGTGGCGTCACGTTCGCCCCGCGCTTCGGCGATACCGTCGCGGTCATTGAGGCCAAGGATGCGGTGGGCGCGCAGGTGCTCAACGATACGGGGTTGCGTATCGATCGATGGGGGCACGCGGTGGTCTCGAATCTGACCCCGTTCTCGCGCAACGAGATCAACCTCGATCCGAAGGGATTACCGCTGAACGTCGAACTGAAGTCGACCATGCAGAACGTTGCCCCAACGGCCGGCGCTGTGGTGAAGGTTCTGTTCGAAACCGATAACCCGGGTCGTGCCGTGGCGCTGCGCATCAAGCTACCAGACGGCAGCCCGTTGCCGTTCGGCGCGGAAGTGCTGGACGACACGGGCCGGTCCTTCGGCACCGTGGCGCAGGGTGGCCTGGCGATCCTGCGTGGCGTGAAGGACGACAGCGGAACGTTGCTGGCCAAGTGGGGCGCAGGCCCGAAGGATTCGTGCTCGCTGTCCTATGCATTGCCCGGCGCCGACGCCACCCCTGCCGGGTTGGTACAGGCGGGCGCGGAGTGCCGGCCGAACCCGTGATCGTTACGGGTCAGGGGCATGGTGAATGAGGTGTGGAACGACGTTAGATCGTCTCCTGCTGCTACGGCGGTGGCACCGAGGTCATGCCGGGCGCTTATTCCACTGGCGTGGCAGGTATTGGCATTCGCCTGAGACATTCGGGCGGACAAGCGATGACGAATGCTGCGGTGAATACTAGGATTGAAAATGATTGGTGAAATCTTAAAGAATGTTCCCAGAAACCTGCCGGTTGGCGAGAGCGGTTCCTGTCGGGTGCCAGAGTATCGGCACAAGATAACCCGCACCACTTACTGCCTTCTTGTAAGGATGCTTGCCGTTCTGACTTTCGCAATGGGAATTCAATCCTCGGCATACGCCGCCGCCTGTACGAATATCAGCGGCTTACCGAACGCGATCAGCTATCCAGGCACTGTTGCTGTACCGTCCAGCTTGCTGCCCGGAGATACCATCCCAGGTACGGTGCGGGCATTCTCAATGTCGGGAACCTGTACCATTGGCTGGGGTGGACCCCAGACGATCCAGGTAGGCAGCAACATCGTTGCGTGCACCCCTTTTGGTGGCGCGACGGAAGTCATGCCAGGTGTGTATACGACTGGCGTTAGTGGAGTCGGAATGCGGCTACGAAATGGCTCTGGAACCCCTATCGTCAACGGTTCCGGACTGAACTGCTTCTCGGTCATTGCGCAGATTGGCGCGGGAGGCAGTTACAACTTCTCCGGTACGTTGGAGTTAGTCAGGATCGCGGGCACTATTGTCTCCGGATCGGTTATGAACAACGCAGCCTGGCTGTTTGGTGTTTTTAGCACCGGCGGTGTGCTCAAGAATGACGACTTCTACGCCAGCCGGATTTATCCGGCTGGCGCCATTACGCTGAAGAGCATTGCCTGCACACCCACTTTCCCGGCGGTGGTGCGGCTCCCGACGGTCAATCAGAGGGCGCTCTCTGCCGGAACCGCGGGGGCCACGTCATTCGCCATCGGGCTCAGATGCGACGCTAGCGCCCAGGTCGGTATTTCGCTTGATGCCGCTGCCGGATTGAGTGTGATTGATGCGAACAACGGCATATTGAGCGTGCAGACCGGCGGTGCAGGGGGCGTGGGCGTGCAGATCGTCGACCAACACCAGGCTCCTGTGCGGTTGCAGTCGCGCGTCAATATGGGCACGATCAGTGCCAATGTTCAGAACAGCTTTCCTTTTATGGCGCGCTACATGCGGGTCGGGACCGTAACGGCAGGTACCGTGACTTCTGCAATGACCTTCACGTTTGACTACCAGTAGGCCCTGGCGGGGTTGAGTCTTGTCATGACAGGGCTCCGCCCCTCAGCATTCCCACGTACACGCTGAAGCCTGTTCGAACTTGGCCTCATATCGCCAGTTAGCGTTGGCGGCCGGCGGGTGATCGACCAGTGTGGCCAGCTGCGGGGGCCGTCGCGTGAGCGACGCGCCCCCTTGGCATGACGAGGCGTTAGCCCTGGCTCGCCGTGGCAGCGGCCTCGTCAATGAACGCTGCGATTTCCGCGGGCCGGGAGGCCAGCGATGCATGACTGGCGTCCAGCGTGATGACCTTCCTGGCATTGAGCCGGGAGGACATCATGGTCTGGTTGGCCGGCGCAATCATTCTGTCTTCGCTGGAGATCTGGTACCACGATGGCTTGGTCTTCCAAGCCGGGACGGCGATGGTGTCGCCGAAGGTGCTGGCAACGGGCGCCTTCTGGGTGACGGCCATGACCAGGGCCTCGTCGGCGGACAGATCCTGGCAGAAGCTCTCATGAAACTTGTCGGCCTTCAGCCACAGATACCCGTCGCTGTCGGGCGCAAGGTTGGGCGCTGCGGCCGGCAGGCATTGCTGTGTGATACCGCCGGGACTTTCTCCGGCATCCGGGGCGAATGCCGCGATATAGACGAGCCCCACCACATTCGGCTGATTGCCCGCCTGTGTGATCACGGCGCCACCGTACGAGTGGCCCACGAGCAGCACGGGGCCCGCCTGCTGCGCAATCATCTTTCGGGTACGTTCGGCATCGTCGGCCAGCGAGGTCAGCGGCACTTCGACGGCGTGAAGGGACGTATGCCCTTTGCGCGCAAGCTCGACGATGACTTTGCCCCAGTGGGCGGCGCCTCCCCAGAACCCATGTACCAGAATGATGGTGGGCTTGTTGCTCATGATGCGACTCCTGTCTGTCTACGGTCTTGCTGGTCACCGAGGTCTTCGACGCGCGCGGCCCTTCGGCGGGGGCGAACCGCGCTCGCATCCGGTCCGCGAATTCGGATCCTGAATGCCGGAACAACTATAGAAGCCGGTTACCGATGCATGCCAGCCATCTGCATGAGCAGGCGGAGCACCAGGGCTGCCACGCCCAGCCCGGCCACGCTGCAGGTCCAGATGAGCAGAAGCCAGCCAGTCCGGCGCGCCCAGTCAGGTAAGTGCGACATGTCGGGTCTCCTAGTGGTAGCCATCGCCGACGCGGACCTTGCCGCGGAACACGTAGTAGGACCACACCGTGTACATCAGGATGAACGGAATCACGAACAGCGCGCCGACCAGCGCGAAGCCCTGGCTTTGCGGCGGCGCGGCGGCGGCCCAGATCGAGATCGATGGCGGCACGATGTTGGGCCACACGCTGATGGCCAGGCCGCTGTATCCCAGGAAAACCAGCCCGAGCGTGAAGAGGAACGGTTGCGCATGGGTGTCTCGGCGCAACGCACGCAGCAGGAGCACGGCGCACAGCAGCACAAGCAGGGGGACCGGCGCGAACCAGAAGAGGTTGGGCAGGCTGAACCAGCGTTCGGCGATGCGTGGCTGGGCAATCGGCGTCCAGATGCTGATGAGCGCGATGATCGCGAGCAGCGCCCACACCAGCCGGGACGTCAGGGCTTTCATCCGGTCGTGCAGCAGGCCCTCGGTCTTCAGGATCAGCCACGTGCCACCCAGCAGCGTGTAGGCGACGACCACGCCGACGCCGCAGAACAGCGGGAACGGGGCGAGCCAGCCCATGGAACTGCCCACGAAGGCGCCGTCCTTGACGGGCAGGCCATCGACGTAGGCCCCCAGCGCCACCCCCTGGAAGAACGCGGCCACCAGTGATCCGCCCATGAACGACAGATCCCATACCGGGCGTTCGCGGTCGTTGGCCTTGAAGCGGAATTCGAACGCCACACCACGAAAGATCAGCCCCAGCAGCATCAGGACGATCGGCAGGTAGAGCGCGGACAGGACCACGGAATAGGCCAGCGGGAACGCCGCCAGCAGGCCCGCGCCGCCCAGCACCAGCCAGGTCTCGTTGCCGTCCCAGACGGGCGCCACCGTGTTCATCATCACATCGCGGTCATGCCGGGCGGGCACGAACGGAAACAGGATGCCGATGCCGAGATCGAAGCCGTCCATCACGACGTACATCATCACGCCGAAGAAGATGATCAGAATCCAGAGCAGAGAGAGATCGATACCCATGATGTCAGCTCCTTGCTTCCGCGGGGTTCAGGCGCGTGTCGTCGTCGATGGCCGATAGCGGCCGCGCGGGTTTGTGGTCCGTTGGCGGTTCGGCATCGGATTCGAACACGTCGCCCTCGGACGGCTTCGGCCCCTTGCGTACCAGCCGCAACATGTAGGCAATGCCCACGCCGAAGACGAAGAAGTACGTAATGACGAACAGCGCCAGCGAGATCGTCAACTGCGTGACGCTGTGAGGTGTCGCGGCGTCGGCCGTTCGCATCAGGCCATACACCACCCAGGGCTGGCGGCCGATCTCCGTGGTGAACCACCCCGCGAGCAGGGCGACCAATCCTGTGGGGCCCATCCAGAGCGCCATGCGCAGGAAGCCGCGATGTTCATACAGCCGCCCGCGCCAGCGTAGCCATTGGCTCCAGAGGCCGAGCAGGATCATCAGCAGACCCAGGCCAACCATCACGCGGAAGCTCCAGAACAGGATCGCGGCATTGGGTCGGTCTTGCGGCGGGAAGGACTTCAGGCCCTTGATCTGCCCGTCCAGCGTGTGCGTCAGGATCAGGCTGCCCAGGCGAGGGATGCCGACTGCGAAGCGTGTTTCCTCGCGCTCCATATCTGGCCAGCCGAATATCAGCAACGGCAGCGGTTCGTCGCCGTGCGATTCCCAATGGCCTTCCAGCGCGGCGATCTTCGCGGGCTGATGTTCGAGCGTGTTCAGGCCGTGCATGTCACCCACCACGGCCTGGATGGGGGCGACGATCAGCAGCATTCCGACCGCCATCGACAGCATCTTGCGGATGGCTGGATTGTCGTTACCGCGCAGCAGATGCCATGCCGCCGATGCAGCGACGAACAGCGCGGTGGCAAGGAAGGCCGCGATGCTCATATGCACCAGGCGATAGGGGAACGACGGATTGAAGATCACGGCGAGCCAGTCGGTCGGCACCACGCGGCCATCGATGATCTCGAATCCCTGCGGGGTCTGCATCCAGCTATTGGACGCCAGAATCCACGTGGCCGAGATCAGCGTGCCCAGTGCCACCATCAGCGTGGCGAAGAAGTGCAGCCCCGGGCCGACCCGCTTCCAGCCGAACAGCATGACGCCGAGGAAGCCCGCTTCGAGGAAGAAGGCCGTCAGCACCTCGTACGCCAGCAGGGGCCCGGTAATGCTGCCCGCGAATTCGGAGAAGAAACTCCAGTTGGTACCGAACTGGTAGGCCATCACCAGTCCGGAGACCACGCCCATGCCGAAGTTCAGCGCGAAGATCTTGGACCAGAAATGGTAGAGGTCGCGATAGACGGTGTTCCCGGTGCGTAGCCAGCACCCTTCCAGCACGGCCAGGTAGGACGCCATCCCGATCGTGATGGCCGGAAAAATGATGTGGAACGAGACGGTGAAGGCAAACTGAAACCGCGCCAGATCAAGGGCTTCGAATGCAGACATGGACAAATTCTCCTGGGCTCATCCCGATCCGCGCCTCGCCTGTCTGGCGGCTTGCGACACCGTGAGCCCGTGGCAAATACTCCATACAGTGATAAACTGTATGTGTTTGTGTATGGACTGTATGCGTATACTATGCCTCAGGTTCCGGGTTTGCAATGGACGATTGAAGGATGTCGACGATGAGTGACACGAAAGCCGAACGCCATGTGGAATGGCTGCGCCCGCTGACGCCGGGCGCCGGGCCGCGCTACGTGCAGATCGCGGACCTGATTGCGCGGGCGGTGCAGACGGGCGAACTCGCCGTGGGCGACCAGATCCCGTCGCAGCGGTGGCTGGCGACGCAGCTCGGGGTGGATCTCACCACGGTGACGCGTGCCTATACGGAGGCACGCAATCGCGGCCTGATCTCGTCGTTCAGCGGGCGTGGCTCGTTCGTCGCGGGCGTTGGCGAGGCGGGCGATGAGATGCGTATCGACCTGTCGATGAACACCCCACCGCAGCCGGCTAGTGGAAACATGGGTGACGCGCTCAAGTTGGCCATTGACGAAGTGCTGGCACGGCAAGGCATCGAGGCGATGTCCGCCTACCAGGACACGTGGTCCGGCGCCTCGATCGTCCAGGCGGGCAGGGCGTGGCTGCGGCCCGCGGTTGGTGCGATGGCCGGGCAGCAGGAACTGATTGTCTGCGCGGGTACCCAGGCCGCGATCTTCAGCCTGTTGCAGTCGCGCACGCAGCGTGGGGATGCCGTCCTTGCCGAGCCGCTGACCTATCCCGGCTTTCTGCTTACCGCGCAGCAGCTCGGTTTGCGTGTCGTCGCGCTCGAAGTCGACCAGGATGGGGTGTTGCCGGACGCGATCGAACGAAGCCATCGCGAAACCGGCGCGCAGGTGATCTATCTGAATCCGACGCTCCAGAACCCGACGGCGAGCACCATGCCAGAGCCCCGGCGCAAGGCCATCGGGGCCATGCTGCGCAAGCTCGGCATGACGCTGATCGAGGACGATCCCTACCGCTACCTGCTCAACGACGCGCCGCCGCCGATCGTCACCTACGAAGGGGGCGAGCGTGCGTACTATCTGACCTCGCTGTCGAAATGCCTCTGGCCGAGCTTGCGCACGTCGTTCGTCCTGTTGCCGCGCCAGCACGATGCCTCAATGCTGCAGGATGCGTTGCGCGCCTCCAGCATGGGGTGTTCGCTATTGCTGACCGCGGTGGCCGAGCACTGGATGCGCAGTGGCCAGGCCAGGCACCTGATGCTCGACATCCAGCGCGAGGTACGCGCGCGGCAGACGCTGGCGCGCAGCCTGTTGCCGAAGGACGTCAACGCACATCCCACCGGCCTGCACTTGTGGATGACGCTGCCGCCCCACTGGAATCGCCAGTTGTTCGCGCTCGCGCTCGAGCAGCAGGGTGTGCTGGTGGCCTGCTCGGATGCGTTCAGCGTGGATGCGAATCCCGTGGATGCGGTGCGTCTGTCGGTCGGTGGCGCGCGTAGCCAGACGGATCTGGCTCAAGCGCTGCAGCGGATCGCCACATTGCTGCGGGAGGATCGCCGTCGCGGCGTGCGGGCCATTGTCTAGTTGTCATCCATACGGATCCTGGGTGTATGGATGGAACCGGCGGTCGCTGATCGGGCGCGTGGCAGGGCTCGTGGCCCACGTGATCGAGGAGCGCGAGCATCCGATCGCGCAGGACATCTGGGATATGGCCACGGCGCAAAGCCATCGGTGAGGCCAGGTGGGATGCCTTCGCGGGCCGCCGCCGACGCCGGGGCCGACATTTTTGTCAGCGCTATGGCAACATGGGGCGTCCTGTGTCAGCGTGCGGCAGCTCTCGATTGCACTGCAACATGACTTGAAAGACGTCCGCGCGCGCGCCTACGATCAAGTCAGGACAGTTCGGCGTTGGTAGGTTTCAGCTCGCATGTGGCGCCGGAGATACGTCTCGCTTGTCAGTCCAACCCTTTGGTCAGGAGGAGTTGCCCATGAGTCCCATGGACCAGCAGACACCGCCCGCGGGCGCATCCGAACGCAGGGCCGCCATCATCGGCAATGTGAACCAGAAGCCCGGCAAGTGCGGGCCGTTCGTGATGGCCGCCGACACCCTGGAAGGCAACAAGGTCGTGGACCCTGCCGGCGACGAGCTCGGCACGATCGACCACATCATGCTGGACATCGTTGGCGGACGGATTGCCTATGCGGTGCTGGCGATGGGCGGGTTCCTTGGCATCGGGGAAAAGCTGCACGCGCTGCCTTGGTCAGCGCTGACCCTCGATACGCGCCGCAAGTGCTTCGTGCTGGGCGTCGAAAAGGAACGTCTCAAGGCGTCGCCGGGTTTCGACAAGGAACACTGGCCCACCATGGCCAACTCCGAGTGGGCCACCAGCATTCACGAGTACTACGGGATCTCTCCGTACTGGGAGAAGGACGGCTACGATCCCTGGGCCTGAGATGGCACCCGCGTGACGAGCAGGTTGGTGACGCCGAGAATGCCCGGCGGCGTTGCCGCAGCCTGCGCGATGCGGCGGGACAGGTCCGAGTCTTCCACGCGCCCGGTGATGGTCACCTGGCGGTCTACCACGTGCACGGCAACGCCATCAGGCATATCGCCGCCGCACGCCTCGGCAATACACGTGCCGATACGCTCACGTAGCAGTTCATCTTCCTCGTCGGGGCTGGTCCAGGTGGATGCCTGGATTTCGGTCTGCATCATGGCAGTTCCTTGCAGGTGGTGAGGTACGCGTTGCTGGTATTAACGACGTGTCACGGGCCGGCGGCATCCTTGTAGGACACCGCCAGCGGGTAGCGCCCTGTTAGCGCTTTAGAGGCGCTATCAAAATGATTCTGGCGTCGTTGCGCGGCCTTGCCGTACTACTTGTACTGTCTGCGGCCGCGCGTCTAGCCAGAACCGCTTCGCTTCATTTTGATAGCGCCTCTTACACTGTAGTCCTAATGCGGTTCCACGGCGGTTTCATGGTGGTCGCATCGTGGGCCCGTTGCCGGGGCGCGTCAGAATGCCGCGCTGTAGATCGCGAATGCGTCGGCCTCGGTGACCTCGCGCGGATTGTTGACCAGCAGGCGTGTCTGCAGCATGGCATCGCGGGCCAGACGGCCTAGATCATTTTCCTTGACGCCAACCTCGCGCAAGGTGCGCGGGATGCCCGTGGCCAGCACCAGTCCCTCGATATGGGCGATCAGCGCGGCTGTCTTGGTTTCGCAGCTACCGGTGGTGCCCGGCAGTATCACGTCGGCCAGTTCCGCATACAGCTTGCTGGCCGCCGGTGCGTTGAACTTCATGACGTGCGGCAGCACGAGCGCGTTGGAGAGCCCGTGCGCGACATGGAAGATGCCACCGATCGGATAGGCCAGCGCGTGCACGGCCGCCACCGGCGAGTTGGCAAAGGCCTGGCCGGCGAACATCGCGCCGAGCAGCATGGCTTCGCGCGCGCCGTGGTCGTGGCCATTGTCACAGGCAAGCATCAGGTTCTGCGATAGCAGTTCCAGCGCGCGCACGGCCAGCATGTCCGAGATCGGGTTCTTCAGATGCGCGCTCGTATAGGCCTCGATCGCGTGCACCATCGCGTCGATACCGGTGGCTGCGGTAGCGGCGCGTGGCAGGCCCAGCGTGAGTTCGGCGTCGAGAATGGCCAGGTCGGCCAGAAGCTGCGGCGCCACCACTCCCATCTTGGTGGTCTCTCCCGTGGTGACGATCGACACTGCAGTCACTTCGGAGCCGGTGCCGGCGGTGGTCGGCATTTGCACGAGTGGCAGCCGCGTGCCCGTGACCTTCTTCACGCCGTACATGTCCTTGAGCGACTGCGCGGCAGGAAGCAGCACGGCAATCAGCTTGGCGACGTCCATCGACGATCCGCCGCCGAGCCCGAGTACGACTTCCGCATCGGCTTGCCGCGCGCGCTCGGTGGCTTCGAGCACGATGTGCTCGGGCGGGTCGGCGATCACGTCGTCGATCAGGGTCACCTGCCAGCCGTGCTTGCCCAGGTCATCGAGGGCCGGGGTCAGCAGGCCGCTCTTCGAGAGAAAGCCGTCGGTCACCACGCAGAGGCGTTGCGCTTGCGGAAAGGCCTCGCGCAGCAACGCTCCCAGCCGGCGCGCGGCGCCAAGCTCGACGATGACCGTCGGCACGGTCTGGAAACGGAACGGGTTCATGGGGTCTCCGGTGTGTGGTTTTCTGGGTTGTCTTCCCTCTCCCCTGTGAGCGAGCGGGAGAGGGAGACGCAATCACATCTGCAGGCAAAGATACTTGATCTCGAGGTATTCCTCGATGCCGTGGCGCGAGCCTTCGCGGCCGACGCCGGATTGCTTGATGCCGCCGAACGGTGCCACCTCGTTGGAGATCAGGCCCGTGTTCAGGCCGACCATGCCGTACTCCAGTGCCTCGGCGGTGCGCCATGCGCGCGAGATATCGCGGGTGTAGAGATAGGCGGCCAGGCCATACTCGGTGGCGTTCGCGGCGGCAACGGCTTCGTCGTCCAGCCTGAAGCGGAACAGCGGTGCCACCGGCCCGAAGATTTCCTCGCGCGCCATGCGCATGTCAGCGGTGGCATTGCCGATCACGGTCGGCGTGTAATACGTGCCGCCGAGCGGGTGCTTGCCGCCACCGACCAGTACCTTGCCGCCCTTGGACGTGGCATCCTCGACCAGCGAATTCACCTTCTCGATCGCGGCGTCCTCGATCAGCGGGCCGATCACCACGCCTGCCTCGAGCCCGTTGCCGACACGCAGTTGAGCGGTGCGCTCGGCAAACTTGGCGGCGAACGCATCGTAAATACCGTCCTGGATGTAGAAGCGGTTCGCGCATACGCAGGTCTGGCCGCCGTTGCGGTACTTGGCGACGATCGCGCCTTCCACGGCCGCATCGACGTCGGCATCGTCGAAGACGATGAACGGCGCATTGCCGCCGAGTTCGAGCGACAGGCGCTTGATGGTCGGCGCCGACTGAGCCATCAGGATGCGGCCCACTTCCGTCGAGCCCGTGAACGACAGCTTGCGCACGATCGGGCTGGCCGTCAGCACGCCGCCAATGTTCCGGGCGTCGCCGGTGACAACTTGCAGCACGCCTGCCGGCACGCCGGCGCGATGCGCGAGTTCGGCCAGCGCGAATGCGGACAGCGGCGTCAGTTCGGCCGGCTTGATCACGATCGCGCAGCCCGCGGCCAGCGCTGGCGCCACCTTGCGCGTGATCATCGCAGCCGGAAAGTTCCACGGGGTGATGGCGGCGCACACGCCCACCGGCTGGCGCAGCGTGACCAGCCGTTTGTCGGCGGCAGGCGTGGCCAGCACTTCACCGTCCACGCGCTTGGCTTCCTCGGCGAACCATTCGATGAAACTGGCGGCGTAGGCGATTTCGCCCTTGGCTTCGGCCAGCGGCTTGCCCTGCTCGCGCGTCATCAGGTAGGCCAGGTCGTCGGTATTGGCCAGCATCAGGTCGAACCAGCGGCGCAGGATATTGGCGCGCTCCTTGCCGGTCTTTGCCGCCCAGGCTTTCTGGGCGACTTCCGCGGCAGCAACGGCGCGCGTGGTCTCGGCGGCACCCAGGTCGGCCACCCGGGCGATGACCTCGCCAGTGGCCGGGTCCGTGACGTCAAACGTGGCGCCCGAATCGGCGCCGATCCATTGACCGTCGACATAGGCCAGTTGCTTGAACAGCGAAGGGTCCTTGAGTTGCATGGCGAAATCCTCGGGTTGCATTCGTCGGGTTTGCGGTGTTTAATATCGTTCAATAGATTGAACGATATTCGATATGCGGAACGATGGAATATCTTACGCCCTCGTCGGAAAGACCGCCAGAGGGCAAGAACCGTTCCGATAGCAGCCAGCCGATGCCAAAGACAGCCTATGCCATTCCCGCCGCAGATGCGGCGGACGCCGCGCCAGCGCTCAAGTCCACTTCGCCTGCCGTGGTGCGCGCGGTCCAGGTGATGGATGCCGTGGCGGCAGCGCCGGAGCCGCTGACGCTGGCCGACCTGACCCGGCTGACCGGCGCGCCCAAGAGTTCGCTGCACGGCATGTGCGACACGCTCGTCCAGCTTCAATTGCTCAAGCGCCTGCCGGGCGGAGCGATGGCGCTGGGGCCACATGTGATGAGCTGGGCCAATGCCTTCCTGTCGCAGACGCAGATCACGGAAGAATTCCGGGCGCTGTGGGACGAGACCGATGCCTTTCACGACGCCACGGTCACGCTGTCGATGCTCGATGGCGCCGAGGTTGTGTACCTGGCCTGCCAGAATGGCGACCGCCCGTTGGGCGTGACCTTCCGCATCGGCATGCGGCTGCCCGCGCCATACACGGCCACGGGCAAGGCCATGCTCAGCACCGTACCGGCGGCGGAAGTCAGGCATCTGTTCGATGGGGGGATGCCCGTGCCGCTGACGCGCGCGAGCGTGGCCACGGTCGCGGCGCTGGTGGATGAACTCGAACAGGTTCGTGCACTCGGGTACTCGATCGACAACGGCCAGATGCGCGATGGCATGACCTGCTTTGGCGCACCCGTGTTCGACGCCACGCGCTCGCGTGCGGTGGGTGCCATCGCTGTCAGCTACCTGACCAGCGAGATCGATGCGCCGACCGGCGAGCAAATCGGCGGACAGGTCCGTGCGTTGGCCGATCAGCTTTCCGCGCGGCTCGGCGCGGTTCGCATGTCGCGCGCAGTGGGCTGATACAGCGGCCAACGCAGCAGCCAACACTACGACCAACGCCGGCAAACGACGGCAAACGCCGGCAAACGCGGCGCGACGCTTTCGTTTCGTTTGCGCCGAGTCAAAGGCCCACTATCAGCGTATCGCTAGCATCCGGGAACTCCCTTTCCGGACCCGATGCGATGAATCCACCCTTGGCGGCGCCCGTGCGCCGCCCTCAACTTGTCGCACCCGCAGGCTCGCTAGCAGCGCTGCGCATGGCGCTGCAGCACGGCGCAGACGCGGTGTATCTGGGCCTGCGAGATGCCACCAACGCCCGTAACTTCGGCGGTCTGAATTTCAGCGAGGACGATATCCGCACCGGTGTGGCCGAGGCCCATGCACGCGGTGCCGAAGTGCTGTTCGCGATCAACACGTTCGCGCAGATGGGCCACGTCGAGCAATGGCACCACGCCGTCGACGCGGCGGCCGCGCTCGGCGCGGATGCGGTCATCATGGCCGACCCCGGTCTGATTGCCTATGCCGCGAAACGCCATCCGTCCCTGCGCATCCACCTTTCCGTCCAGGGCTCCGCCACGCACGCCGACGCCATCGAGCTGATGCGCGAGCAGTTCGGCATCCGGCGGGTCGTGCTGCCGCGAGTGCTCACGGTCACGCAGATTGCGAAGCTTGCCTGCCAGACCGATATCGAACTCGAAGTCTTTGGATTCGGCAGTCTCTGCGTGATGGCGGAGGGCCGGTGCCTGCTGTCGTCCTACGCTACCGGCGACTCGCCCAATAACAAGGGCGTCTGCTCTCCGGCTCATGCGGTGCGCTGGGATGAGCAGGACGGCACGATGCAGGCGCGACTGTCCGGCATCCTGATCGACAGCTACGCCCCTGGCGAGCCGGCAGGCTATCCGACCCTGTGCAAGGGACGTTTCACCGTCGAAGGCGAACGCGGCTACGTGCTGGAGGAACCGACCAGTCTCAATGCGGTATCGCTGCTGCCCACGCTGATCGATATTGGCATTGCCGCGATCAAGATCGAAGGCCGGCAGCGCAGCCCGCGCTACGTGGCTGACGTGGTGGGTGTGCTGCGCGCGGCCATCGACGATGCATGCCGCGACCCGAAGCGGTTCGCGCCGCGGCAGGAATGGCAGGCCACGCTGGGACGCCACGCCGAAGGCGACCAGGTCACGCAAGGTGCGTACGAGCGGCCCTGGCGCTGAGCGGCGTCCAACCATCACAAGCCAGGATTCCATATGGCAATGCCCACACAGCAATCTCCCTTGTTTCGAATTTCCCTCGGCCCCTTGCTTTACTACTGGCCGCGCGCGACGGTGCTGCAGTTCTACGCGTCGGTCGCGGACAGCCCCGTCGACCGTGTCCATCTCGGCGAAGCCGTCTGCACGCGGCGGCACGAACTACGTCATGCGGACTGGCTCGAAATCGCGCAGATGTTGCGCGAGGCAGGCAAGCAGGTGGTGCTGTCGACGCCGGTGCTGGTCGAATCCGACAGCGATATCGCAGTCATGCGCCGGGTTTGCGGGCAGGACGACTACCTGGTCGAAGCCAACGACCTTGGCGCGGTGCGCTGCATGGGCGGGCGTCCGTTCGTGGGCGGCCCACACCTGAACGTCTATCAGGGCGACACGCTGGCATGGCTGGCATCGCTTGGCGCGGTAGGTTGCACGGTGCCGGTCGAAATGGATGGCCGCACCATGGCCGCGCTGGCCGCGGCGCGCCCGGCTGGTCTCGATCTGGAAGCGCTGGTCTGGGGGCGTATGCCGTTGGCGTTTTCCGCGCGCTGCTTTACCGCACGCCATCACCGTCTGCGCAAGGACGCCTGCGAATTCCGCTGCCTGGACTATCCGGACGGGCTGGTGGCGGACACGGGCGAGGGGCAGGCGTTCTTCACGCTCAACGGCATCCAGACGCAGTCTGCTACTTGCCTCGACCTCTGCGCTGAAGTGTCGCGGATGGCGGAGGCCGGTGTTGGTCTGATGCGTGTCAGCCCCCATTCCACAGGCACTTTCGAAGCGATTGCCCATCTCGATGGCATTCGCCACGGAATGCCGGCGGCGCCGAGTCCGGTCATGCCTGCGGACGCGGCACCCAGTAACGGGTATTGGACAGGCAAGCCGGGCATTCGATGGATTGAGAGCGAGGAGGCTACGGCATGACGATGCTGACCGGATTGATGTCGCGGGTGCACCGGCACATGCCGGCGCCCGCGCGCGCGTTGCCCTTCGTGTTGGCCGTGGAGGCCATGCGCCGCTCGGGATGGCTGGAGCCGCCGGCCGCGCTGAATGGCCATACGTTTCGGCTGACGGTCGAGGATATCGGCTTGGAAGTGCGCTTTCGATGTGTCGATGGCCGGTTTGCGCCGGGGCCGTTCGATGGTTCCGCATCGGACCTGACCTTGCGTGCCAAGGTGGCGGACTACCTGCGCCTGATCAGCGGCGATGCCGACACGGACACGCTGTTTTTCCAGCGCCGCCTGTCGATCAGCGGCGACACCGAACTGGGGCTGGAAGTCAAATACTGGCTGGATGCCGCGCCACGCCCGACGTGGGTGGGGCCATTCGCCGCGCGGTTGTCCGTGCTGTTTCCCGCGCCGGCCTCGGCGTCCTGAATGGAAACCTGAATGGAAGATTAAGGCCCGCGCAAGCGGGCGGGCGAGGGCTCAGACCCTCGCCGGAATATTGCCGTAGCGCGTGCCGCGCTGCTTGAAGCAATGGCTGGCACGTAGTACAGCGTGCGGCATGGCGGTTAACCCGCCAATCGCATCGAAGCGCGACAGCGTCGTCTCGAGTTCGTGCATCCCGCGTGCGTGCACCATGGCAAAGAGGTTGTATTGCCAGTTTGGCAGGCGTCGGGGGCGTCGGTAGCACAGCGTGACATGCGGTAGGCTGGCGATGCGCATCCCGATGGCATCGACGCGCGCATCGGGCACATTCCACACGCACATCGCATTGTGCGAATACCCAAATGGCCGATGGTGCAGGATGACACCAAAGCGGCGGATCACACCGTTCTTGCGCCACTGCTGCAGGCGCTGCAGCGTCTCGGTCAGTGGCAGGCCACAACGTTCGGCCAGCGCGTGATAGGGCTCCGGCGTCAGAGACAGGCCAGGTTCCAGCGCGGCCACCAGACGCCAGTCGCACTCGTCCATGTCTGGCTTGGGCACGGATGCTGGCGGTGCTCGCCGGGTTGGTTTGCTGGCTTCCCGACCCTTGCCAAGGGGAAAACCGAGGTCGATGTGATATTCGCGTTCGAGTGGCAGATCAATCGGCTGGTACCCCACGTCGTCGGCGATGTGCTGCAGGACGGCATCGAGCATCATGCGATCGCGCGCGCCGGCGACGAACCAGAGGTTGTAGCGGTGACCGGTACGGGCATAGTTGTGACTGATCGCCGGGTCCGCGTTCAGACGTTCCGCTACCTGCTTCATTTCATTCGGCGGCACCGCCAGCGCGGCCAGCGTGCTTGTCCCGATCGAGTTGGGGGCGAACACCGCGCCGATGCGGCTGATGCGTCCGTTGCCAAGGTCTCGTGCGAGCAGGCTCAGTACCGTTCGCTCGGAGAGGCCGAGTAGCGATGCTGCGCGTTGATAGGGACGGGTGTCGAGCGGGAAATCGTGCTGAATGTGGTCGTAGAGTTGGGTTTCATCAATCATGGCGACGATCGGGCTATCCACTTGGATTGGCCCGGGCGCCAGGTGTCAAAGCCGAAGCATCAAGGTCGATGCGGTGGCCGCGGGTCCGAGGAGGGACCGATGTCGCCCGAGACATGGGGGCATCATCGTGAAGTTCCGCGTAGTCACGGTTGACCAGTGTCAACGGAGGCGGAGATGCCCTGTCCCACGGCCGCGGAAGCAAGCGCGCAGCGTGCTGGCAGGCGGGAGTCCGAACTTGGGGCGGAGGCGTTCCTGATCTACATTGACCAGTTCCGGCGTCGTGCTATCGGCAGGGCTGCCTAAATCTTGTGCAGTCCAGTGCGGTGCCGCACATAAAGGGCTAGCGCGAACCGCTCGGTGAGGATATCCACAGAACCTGTGGATATCCTCACCGACCACAGGGTCATCCCCTGGGCTGGACGGCGCCACCCGGCTTTCGCATCATCGTCGGTCAACTGTCATCTTCGTACGCCCTATGCGTCTGAACCGGTCCGCTGCAGTGCTCTGTATCCCCTGCGCTCTCGTGCTGGGCGGTTGCGTGAGCCATTATCGGGTACCGCCCGACGCGCCCTACGCGATGGTACGGGTGACAACCAGCACCGATGACCGCACGACTTTCAGCGTGCTGGACCCCGCGAGCTGTCCCAAGGCCCCGTGGCCGCTCGTGCTGGCGGGAACCGGCAAGCAATTGGCTGCGATGGGGCGCGACGGAGAGCTGGATATGGTCGGAAGCTCTCCGGAACCGCCGTCGCGAACGCGTGAGCGGAAGGTAGCGGTGGACAAGCGGATTTACGTGGCCGTGACGTCGACGGCCGCGCCACCGGCCGAGGAGGTTCGTTGCGCGGCGGGGGTGTCTTTCATCCCGCGAACGGGCGCGCAGTACGAGATCCGGTACACGAGGGATGAGACCGCCCAGCATTGCTCGGCGCGGGTGCTCCGACTGGAGCCAAGGAGGGATGGGGGCGCGAATGTCGCGCCCGAGCCAACGCAACTCGGATTCCGGGCGTTGCGTAGCGAATATCTTTGCGAGGCGCGCTGAGCAGCGCGCCTCATGCGGCAGCCCGGCGTTTGCCGGACTGCCCGCTGAACTTTCTTACGCCTGTTCGATCAGGAAGCGCTCGGGGCGCTTGCCGAGCCATGCCGGCGCGCGGCCACGGCCCGACCAGGTCTTGCCTGTTTTCGGGTCAAGGTACTTCGGCGGCAGGGACGACGTCTTGCGTGCCACGGTGGCGCCGCTGGCCGGACGACCGCGACGGCGCTTGGGGGCGATGTCTTCGACGGTCAGATCATAATCGGCCATCAATTGGCGAATTTGCTCGATCACGCCAGCCACTTCATTGGCGCGAACTTCATTGAGCTTGGCTTCGAGTGCTTCTTTTTCCGCTAGCAACTGCTTGTAGGTCGGCATTTTTGGATCCCCGATAGATTTGTGGCGGAATGTTACAGGACATCGCAACGCACCCGCACAACAAAAATATTACAAAAAATATCTGAAAAAGCACGGATCAAACGCTAATTTGCGAACAAAAAATTCGCTTTGCATCGCGTCTATTAGACATATGGCGCAGGCAAGCCCGCCCATTATTGTGATTGGGTTGTGCGCGGCGGCGGAGGCGGATAGCCATCGGTACCGAACGGCATCCTAACCAAAACGCGGCAAGATAGCCACCCGGGATTTTATGGCGCTGTTTCCGGGCAATCTGGATAAGCGGCTGAGGGAGGTTGAGCCACCCGGATTTCAATCCACGTTTGAGGAGTCATCGTGGTCAGCGAATGGCGCGATGATATTTCTGTCGGGTTTTCGAATGACTCTGTATCGATTCTTCGGAGCTTTCCGATACGGTGCCGACAATAACTAACAGGAGAACGAGAGGAAGAAAAAAGCCTCCGGGGGGAAAGTCCCCGGAGGCCGGCAAATCCACCGGTCATCCCAGGTGGAGGAGACAAGATTCTCGGTGTTGGGTGCGATCAGATCGCCCAGCCACCTGCATAGAACGCGGCCAGCGCGACAGCAATCGCGACCGTGCCGATATTGAGCTTGCGCCATTCGCCCGAGACGATCCGGCCGATCACCAGCGTGCAGAAGCCGAGCATGATGCCGGTGACGATATTGCAGGTCAGCACGATGAACACGGCGCAGACCAGGCCCGAGAGCGCGTCGACCAGGTCGTCCATGTGCAGGCGCGACACGCTCGACAGCATCAGCAGACCCACGTACATCAGCGCGGGAGCGGTGGCGTACGACGGCACCAGGCCAGCCAGCGGCGAGAAGAACATCACGGCCAGGAACAGCGCGCCGACGGTCACGGCAGCCAGGCCGGTGCGGGCGCCAGCGGCCACGCCGACGGTCGATTCGATATAGGCTGCAGCCGGGGCGCCGCCGAAGAAGGCCGAGAAGATCGAGCTCACGGAGTCGGCGGTCAGGGCGCGGCCACCGTTGTGGATGCGGCCCGTGGCGTCGAGCTGGTTGGCCTGACCGGCCACCGCGCGGATCGTGCCAGTGGCGTCGAAGACGGCGGTCATCACCAGTGCCAGCACACTCGGCAGCACCGCGGCGGACAGCGCGCCGCGAATATCCATGGCGCCAATCAGCGAGGTGTGACCCGGCGCGGAGAGCGTCGGCAGCGCGAAGATGCCGGTGAACTTGACCGATGGATCGAAAACAAGCCCGAGCGTCGAGATCGCCACGATCACCAGCAGGATGCCACCCGGCACGCGGCGACGCTCAAGGCCGAAGATCGCGGCCAGTCCGAGGATCGACATCATCACCGGGAAGGCGGTGATATTGCCGAGCGAGACGGGCAGTCCGGGTCCGGGGTTCTTGATGACGAGGCCGACTTCGTTCGAGGCGATCAGCAGCAGGAACAGGCCGATACCGATGCCGGCGCCGTGTGCCACGCCAGCGGGCAGGTTGCGCAGGATCCAGGTGCGCACGCCGGTCACCGAGATCGCGGTGAAGACCACGCCCATCAGGAACACGGCGCCCAGCGCCACTGCGGGGGACAGATGCTGGCCCAGCACCAGGCCAAAGGCCATGAACGCGGTCAGCGAGATCGCGCAACCGATGGCAATCGGCAGCTTGGCCCAGAGGCCCATCAATAGCGACCCGAATGCGGTGGTGAGGCAGACGGCGACAAAGACCGCGCTGGTATCGAAGCCGGCCTTGCCGAGCATCCCAGGCACGACGAAAACGGCATACACCATCGCCATGAAGGTGGTGATGCCGGCGACGACCTCTCGGCGCTGCGTGCTGCCGCGCGCGCTGATCTGGAAGTACTGGTCGATTTTGCCTTGGGCAGTGGGGGGCGCGGCATCCGTGTCCGCGACGGACGGATAGGGCTGTTCGATCATGATGTTGTGTCTCCTTGCAGGGGGCGCTGCGCGCGTCCGCGTACGGATCAGGCGTCAGCCTCGTCTCACATGGTTCCGGGTGTGAGGGCGGAGGTCCCGTGGGCATCGGGCAAGGGGTGCGGTCGCTCTTTCCTCGGTGTCCGGCCCTTGGGCCGGGGCCGGTCGGCCACCTCTGACGGGCGGGATCCGGCGAGGCTCAAAGGTAGGCGAGCGTGACGTTGTCTTCATCATCGAGCGAACATGCGGAACATGCCCGGGGCTGAATAACCCCGGGTTTGCAGTGCATTGCGAGGCTCAGGGATTTCCCTTGGTGCATGTGCGGCGGCGGTTGGAGAGCGGTATGCGTCACAAGTGCGTCATGGACGCGTCACTGGTACGTCATTCGAGCGCGGGCGCTGCGCCACGGGTCGTGCCGGAGGCTAAAGGTTGATGCCTCCCGGCCGTTAGTTCTTCGGCATTACACGTATTCACCCCATCCAGCGGAGCTAGAGCATGACCAGCGCGATGAGAGACATCGACGAGCGCACCAACCTGACCAACAACAACCAGTTCGAGTTGCTGTTGTTCCGACTGGGTGATGCGGCACACACCGGGCAGTCCGAACTGTTCGGCATCAATGTGTTCAAGGTCCGTGAAATCCTGGTGATGCCGCCGGTGACCAGCGTGGTCGGCGCGGAGCCGTCGATCCTGGGCATGTCCGATATCCGGGGTCAGGTGATTCCGGTTATCGACCTGCCGCGCCTGCTGGAGTGCAATCCGAAGTCGGGCCTGAACATCATGCTCGTGACCGAGTACGCGCGGTCCACGCAGGGCTTCGCGGTGGAAGCGGTCGAGGAAATCGTCCGCCTGGACTGGAACCAGGTGATCTCCGCCGAGACCAGCGTGAAGGGCGGGCTGGTGACCAGCATCGCCAAGCTCGATGCGGGTGGCGAGAACCCGCGGCTGGTGCAGGTGCTGGATGTCGAGCAGATCCTGCGCGACGTGTTGCCCTCGCGCCAGCCAGACGTAGATCCGTCGACCGTCGGCCCGGCGTTGTCGATCCGCCCCGGCAGCAAGATTCTCTGCGCGGACGATTCCGCGCTGGCGCGCGGCCTGATCGAAAACGGTCTCAAGGCAATGGGCGTGCAAGTCGTGATGACCAAGTCCGGTCAGGAAGCCTGGGATATGCTCGGCGAGATCGCAGACCTGACCGCCAGCAAGGGCGCCACGGTCCGCGACGAGATCGCGCTGGTGCTGACCGATCTGGAAATGCCGGAGATGGATGGCTTCACCCTGACGCGCAAGATCAAGGCCGACGCCCGGCTGAAGTCGCTGCCGGTGGTGATCCACTCATCGCTCTCGGGCGAGGCCAGTGAGGAGCACGTGCGCAAGGTTGGCGCCGATGCCTATGTGTCGAAGTTCCTGGCGAAAGATCTGGCCGATACGATTCGCGGTGTGCTCGCGCGGCATCCGTGACGCCGTACTGAATGGCGTTGTTGCCGGTTGATGCTGGTTGATGCTGGTTGATGCGCCACGGGCTGGCGCATCACCCCCCCCGCCTGCTTACAGCCCCAGCACGATCTTTCCGCCCTTCGCCGCTCGCGAGCAGCAGGCCATCATCCGGTTGTTCGCTTCACGCTCGCCGCGCGTTAGCACGACGTCGCGGTGGTCGATCTCGCCGGCCAGCACGCGCACTTCGCACGATCCACACAGGCCTTCCTCGCAATCGCTTTGCACGTCGATGTTTGCGGCGCGCAGGGTGGCGAGCAGGGTCTGGTCCGGAGGGACTTCAAGCGTCAGACCCGAGTCTTTCAGTTCGACCGTGAACGGCTGTTCCCGCGAAGGATCGAGCGTTCCAAGTTTCGAACTGAAGTGTTCCACGCGCAGCGAATCCTCGGGCCATGTCGCGCACAAGGCTTCCAGCGCCTCGACCATCCGGGCCGGTCCACAAGCGTAGATCTGCGTGTTCGCATCGGGCGCGCCGAGCACTTGCGCGAGATCGGCGCGCTGGCCTTCATCCGCGGCATGAATCCGCACGCGATCACCATGCAAGGCGCGCAGCTCATCGATCATCGCCATGGAGGCACGGCTGCGGCCGCAATAGTGGAAGGTGTAGTCGACGCCCAGTTCTTTCGCACGCCTTGCCATGGCGCTGACCGGGGTCACGCCAATGCCACCGGCGATGAAGATCGCGCGACGGCAGGTCTCGTCGAGCCGGAAGTGATTGCGCGGGCCGCGCACCTTGAGCTTGTCGCCTGCGTGCAGGCTGGCATGAATCCACGCCGATCCGCCACGGCTTTCGGGCTCGCGCAGCACCGCGATCTCGAAGGCGCCGGTATCGGCAGGGTCGCCGCACAGCGAATACTGGCGCGAGATGCCGGTGTGGCCGCATTCGACGTCGATATGCGAGCCTGGCGACCAGCGCGGTAGCGCGCGGCCATCGGGCGAAACCAGACGGATGCTCACCACCCCCTGCGCGGCCGTTTCGACACGCTCGACAAGGAGCGTGCGGCCGGTGGTGCCGCCAGTCGGTTCGCCGATGCGGACTGCATCACGTGGCGCCAGCACGGTCGGATCGGTCCGTTCCGGGTTGCGTGTCGGGTCCCACTCGACCCAGAGATGCTCCGGGCCACGGAACGAGGTGTTCGGCACGTAGGTGAAGCGCTGCGCGGCCAGACGCATATGGGGCAGCCGGCTGGTCAGTTCCTCCAGGAAGATCTGCATCTCCATGCGCGCGAGGTTCTTGCCCATGCACTGGTGCGAGCCGTAGCCGAACGTAAGCTGGTCGCTGGCATTGTCACGATGGATGTCGAACAGGTCGGCATCGGCGAAATGATGTTCGTCGTGGTTGGCCGACGACGTGACGATCAGCAATTTGCTGCCAGCCGCGAGCGACATGCCGCCCACTTCGGTATCGCGCGTGACGAGGCGCCGCCAGGCGGCCACCGAGCCGTTGTGCCGGAGGCATTCTTCCACCGCGTTTGGAATCAACGCCGGGTCTTCGCAGATCTCCCGCCAGACATCGGGATGTTGCAGCAGCAGCTTGATCGCGTTGGCAGATGCATTGGCCGTGGTCTCGTGCGCGGCCACGATGCCGGCCATCATCATCGAGTGCAGGTACGAATCGGTAACCACCTCGGGCAGTTCGCGCTGCTTGCGCAGGCCGTACTGCATCCAGCCCGGGCCGGATGGATCTTCGCGCATCTTGTCGAGAATGCGGCCGGCCAGTTGCCAGAAGTTGCCCACGGCGTGGGCCACGGCCACCTGCTCCTCGGGCTTCGGGCGGCCCCATGTATTGACCGTATGGGCGATCGAGTACTGGCGCAGCAGGTCCATGTCTTCCTCGGGCACGCCGAGGAAATGCAGCGCCACCGTCAGCGGCACCTCCCAGAGCATCTCGTCCACCAGATCCGCGCGCCCGTTGTCGATGAAACGGTCGACGTACTCGCGTGTGAGCTTGCGCACCATCGGTTCGTGGTGGGCCAGTTCTGCGGGAGTGAACGGCTCCATCAACGCGCGGCGGCGCGGCATATGCGCGGGTTCGTCTTCGTTGACGAGCGTGCGATTCATCGCGTAGCCGTACGAGGCCAGCACCGCATTGGCCGCCTCACCCGTGGGTGTGATCTTCTCGAGCGCAATCGACGGGCTGAAGGTGATGTTGTCGCGGAAGATCGCCTTGATGTCGTCGTAGCGCGTCACCACCCAGTAGCCGAGCTGCGGGCTGTAGAACACCGGCTCCTGCGCGCGCGACCAGCGCACGTACTCGGGCGGGTCCTGCTGGTAGCCGTCCTCGAAGGGATCGAACGCCGCCGCCTGGTGGCTGACCGGGCAACCGTTGGGCGCGCGCAGGGCGCTGTGGTCGATCGGGCAGCTTCCACTGCTGGCGGGTGCGTTCGTCTGCGGCATGGTTCAGTCCAGCGAGATTAGTCCAACGTGATCTTCAGATCGTGAATCAGCTTGGTCCAGCGCGTGCTCTCGGCACGCAGTAGGTCGCTGTATTGCGTGGGGGAATTGCCTACCGGCTCCACACCGAAATCCACCAGCTTCTTGTTGATGGCGGGGTCCTTGATCGACGCCACCACTTGCTTGTTCAGCGTGGCAATCACATCGGGTGGCGTGCCGGCCGGCACCACCATCCCGACCAGCGCGGCGGCCTCGACATTCTTGTAGCCAAGTTCCGCGAACGTCGGCACGTCGGGCAGTTGCGCCAGACGGGTGGGATTCGCCACGGCCAGCGGGCGCACCTTGCCCCCCTTGATGAAGCCCGCGCCGGCGGCGTAGTCGACCATCATCGCGGGAATCTGGCCCGCGGCTACGTCGGAAAGAGCGGGGCCGGCGCCGCGATAGGGCGCGTGTGTCATGGTCAGGTGCGCTTCCACCTTGAGCAGTTCCATCGCCAGATGGTGAGGGCTGCCCGCGCCGGCGGAGCCATAGTTGATGCCACCGGGCGCGGCCTTGACCTGTGCGATGAACTCCTGCGCTGTCTTCGCGGTGCTACCCGGTCCCACCACCAGGATCATCGGGAAGCGGCCAATCAGCGTCACCGGCGCGAGGTCGCGGGTAGGGTTATAGGACAGCGTCTTGTACAGCACGGGGTTGAATACCAGCGTGCCGTTGTCGGCGGAGAGCACCGTGTAGCCATCTGCGGGCGAGCGCGCGGTTTCCGATGCGCCGATCGCCGTGTTGCCGCCGGGCTTGTTGTCCACCACCACCGGCTGGCCGATCTTTGCCGACAACCCCTGTCCGATTGTGCGTGCCAGGAAATCCGAACCGCCACCGGCTGCATACGGCACGATCCAGCGGATCGGCTTGGTCGGATAGCTATCGGCGGCATGTGCCGCGCTGGCGGCAAATGCCATGGACGTCACAGACACAATGGATGCAGCGAACAGCGCTGCAGGCTGAGAGGGGCGCATCAGGTTGTCTCCTTGGTATTTGGCCGGATGGTATTTGGCCTGTTTTGCGTAAATCATATACGCATTGCGTAATCATTGAATGAGGGTTAACCGCAGACGCTATGCCCAGGACACCCGCCATGCCAGCCATACCTGCCGAATCCACCCCCGCGCCGCGCCCGCGAGCGCGGCGCCAGCGCGTGCAGGCTGCCGAGACCGGCATGGCCGTGCTCAAGGGGCTCGCCCGCCTGGGTGGCCGCGCCAGCCTGACGGCCATCGCCGCGCAGCTCGACGAAAGTCCGGCCAAGGTGCACCGATATCTGGTGAGCCTGATGGAGGAAGGGTTTGTGGCGCAGGAGGCAGGCACGCAGCAGTACCACCTCGGGATCGAGGCGCTGCAGATCGGGCTGGCAGCGATGCGGCAGGCCGATCCGCTGCGGCTGTCGGAAGCGGCCCTGATCCGCCTGCGCGAGCGGCTGGAAGTGACGTGCTTCGTCGCGGTGATGGGAACCCGGGGGGCGACCATCGTACGCATCGAGGAACCGGGTTTGCCGGTCACGGTGAATGCGCGCGTCGGCTCGGTGATGCCGTTGCTGTCTTCGGCCACCGGACGCGTGTTTCTGGGGCTGCTCGATGAATCCAGGGTGGAGGCGCTGGCGCAGGAGGAGCTGCAGATGCTGCCGCCTGACCGAAGGGCGCTGCTCGATGCTGTCGATCCGCTCGGCAAGTTGCGCGAGCCAGTTCGCGCGCAGGATTGCGCATCGGTGCGTGACACGAACCTGAAGGGCATCAGCGCCGTGGCGGCGCCGGTGCGTGACTATACGGGCCGTGTATGCGCGGTGCTGACGGCATTGGGCGCGACCGGTGGGTTCGATCCTTCGATCGACGGACCCGTCGGCCGCGCCGTGCGCGAGGAAGCCGCGGCGATCAGCGCGTTGCTGGGCTACGCCACGTAATACGCCTTATCCGGCATTAATCCGGATCATTCAGGGCGCTTCGGGATATTGATCGCGCGTTGCACGGCCGGGCGGGCCACGAACGCATCGAGCACGCGCGTGACTTCGGGGAAGTCCTGAATGCCGACCAGATCGCCAGCTTCGTAGAAGCCCAGCAGGTTGCGGATCCACGGAAAGGTGACCATGTCGGCGATCGTGTAGTCGTCGCCCATGATCCATTGGCGTCCCTTCAGGCGTTCGTTCAGCACGTTCAACAGGCGGCGCGACTCGCCGACATAGCGGTCACGCGGGCGCTTGTCCTCGAAGTCCTTGCCGGCGAACCGGTTGAAGAAGCCAACCTGTCCGAACATCGGGCCAATGCCGCCCATCTGAAACATGACCCACTGGATCGTCTCGTAGCGCAGGGCCGGATCGGCGGACATGAACTTGCCGGTCTTCTCGGCCAGGTAGAGCAGGATCGCGCCTGATTCCCACAGTGCCAGCGGCTTGCCGCCAGGGCCATTCGGGTCGAGGATGGCCGGGATCTTGTTGTTCGGATTCAGCGACAGGAATTCCGGCGTCATCTGGTCGTTCTTGTCGAAGCGGACCAGATGCGGTTCGTAGGGGAGGCCGGTTTCCTCGAGCATCAGCGATACCTTGATGCCGTTGGGGGTATTCAGCGAGTACAACTGCAGGCGATCCGGATGTTGCGCCGGCCATCGCTTGGTAATGGGGAAGGCGGACAGGTCTGCCATGAGATCCTCGTAACGTTGAAGGCTAGACGAGGATGGTAAACGCTTCGGCGGAAGGTTGCCGAAGCCCCCGGTCATCCGGGTGCTTCGGTATGCCTTGCTATTCGGCCGATGCCGGGGCCAGAGGCCGCGTCGCCGGTGAATCGTCCTTTTCGATCTCCGGCAGGGCCGGGAATTTCATTTCGGCATACGGCACGAAGTGCGTCTTGCGCACGAGCCGGTAGCCGAGCCAGATCAGCAGGAAGATCGGAATGCCCACATAGGTAGCCGTCACGGCCACCCAGTCGATCTTGCCTTCGCTGAATGCCTGGTAGTTCTGGCCGAGGGTGACGATCATGCACAGCGCGAACGCGAAGATCGGCCCATAAGGAAAGAACGGCGAGCGATAAGGCAGGCGGTTCAGGTCGAGACCCTGCGCCACGAAGCCCCGGCGAAACCGATAGTGGCTCACTGCGATGCCCAGCCACGCGATGAAGCCGGTCATGCCCGACAGGTTCAGCAGCCACAGGTAGACCGACTTGCTTTCGAACAGCGACGTCAGGAAGCACAGGCCACCGACGGCCGTGGTGGCCAGCAGCGCGACCAGGGGCACGCCATTGCGGGTAAGTTGCGCGAAGATACGCGGCGCGCGGCCCTCGGTGGCCAGGTTGTAGAGCATCCGCGTCGACGCGTACATGCCGGAGTTGCCGGCCGAGAGCACGGCAGTCAGGATCACGGCGTTCATTACGCCCGCGGCAAACGCAAGACCCGCGTGGCGGAACACCAGCGTGAACGGGCTTACGCCCACGGTTTCCACGTCGGTCTTGAGCAGACTGGGGTCGGTGTACGGAATCAGGATGCCGATGATCAGGATCGCCAGGACGTAGAACAGCAGGATGCGCCAGAACACCTGACGCACCGCGCGCGGGATGTTCTTGGCCGGCTCGTCGGATTCCCCTGCAGCCACGCCGATCAGCTCGGTGCCCTGGAACGAGAATCCCGCGATCATCGCCACCCCGATCATGGCGGGCAGGCCGCCGACGAACGGCGCATCGCCGGTGGTGAGGTTGGCCAGTCCGCCTGCGTGGGAGAAATCGCCGCGCATGATGCCGAAGATCATCAAGGTGCCGATGACGATGAAGGCGATCACCGTGAGGACCTTGATCAGCGCGCACCAGTATTCCGCTTCGCCGAAACCACGCACGGAGATCGCGTTGAGCGCGAACATGAGGCCAAGGAACAGGGCGCTCCAGAGCACGCCCGGCGTGTCGGGGAACCAGTACTGCATCACGAGCTGCGCCGCGGCCAGTTCCACGGCGATCGTGACGGCCCAGTTGTACCAGTAGTTCCAGCCGAGCGCGAAACCGAAGCCCTCGTCGACGTACAGCGCGCCATAGGTGGCAAAGGACCCGGATACCGGCATGTACGCGGCCAGTTCGCCCAGGCTGGTCATCAGGAAGTAGACCATCGCGCCGATCAGGATGTAGGCGGCCAGCGCGCCGCCGGGGCCGGCCTGGGCGATGGTGGCGCCCGAGGCGACGAAGAGTCCGGTGCCGATCGACCCGCCAATGGCGATCATGGTCAGATGGCGCGCGCGCAGTTCGCGGCGCAGGCCGGGAACGGGGACGGGGACGGCTGGAGTTGTATTGGTATTGGACATAGGCTGCCGGCCATGGAGGTGGGCGGCATCATAAGACAAAAACGCCGGACGGGAAAAGAACAAGGCCACCCGAGGGTGCAATGCCGTTCAGTTAAGTCTGAACGGCATTTTTCCTTGCAGGGGTTGTAAACAAAATATCGAGCTGTTAACTAGCTGTCCCGATGCTATCGGAACAGATCCACGCCACCCTTGAGCTCGCTGAGCCGGCCAGTTTTGCCCGGCTCAGCGAGCATCTGCCGGCGGCCTGGATTGGGCAGGCGCTGGCAGCCACGGGAACAGCATCCGTTCGCCGGCATCGACTGCCAGCAGAGAAGGTAGCCTGGCTTTTGAAACGGTCTCTTAGAAGTCGTATGTTAACTTGTTGACCCGGCAGGCAAAGGAGTTCAGATCCGTGTACTGTCGCTGGTGTTGCCTCATCGCAGCGAACACATCAACCATATGTGCCTTACCGTGCGGTGCCACTGTGATGAGATCATATTGTGCATTCGGCATCAGCGCTGTCGCCATCTCGTTGTAAGTTAGTGAGTAGTTGACGATCCCTCTTCCTCCAAGAACGGTTTCCATCGGCCGAATGTTTGCGCCGGCAAGCAGATGCACCCCATGAGTAAAGACCGCGACGAAATCTGGGAGGGCATGGAAATGCAAAGCAGTGTATGAAGGCACCTGACAGCATCCAGAACCAAGAAAAATGCGATTCCTCGGCGGTGTATAGCCGCCGTGGGCCATTAGAATGGCCCGACTGGCGTTGCCTGCGATTGTTCGAATAATCACATTCCTATACCGAAGTATCTGCACAACTTCTCTCCATCAATGGGATTGTGTTAAGGATGGTGTTCAAAACTGAGCGTGCCCTCGAATTTCGTATCCGATAGCCAAGGCTAACATCATGCCGCACCGCTGGTGCTGAGCGGCGGACCAGGACCACTCGAATTGCATCGGGCTGAGATAGCCCAATGTCGAATGCAGACGCCGATGATTGTAAAAGCGCAACCAGTCGATCACCTCGTCCATCGCCTCGCCTCGCCTCGCTTCGCCTCGCTCCGCGTGGCGAAGCGCTTGCCGCGCAGGCGTGCAACCTTGAGCGATTCCCACAGGTTTTCAGTCGTCGCATTGACGCTCCTATGTCAAGCGGCGCGCGTCGAATCGGCCAGACCGGCCAGGATGAGTGGATACAATTCCCTGACGATATAGCGCTTGAGGCAGCGATGGGTTTCCTTTTTCGACATGCCTTCCTTCGTCCGGCGTTCAACGTATTCCCGCGTCCTGGGATCGCTGCGCATTCGCACCATGGCGATGGTCCACAAGGCGTTATTTGCCGAACGATCTCCGCCCCTGTTCAAGCGACGCCGGACCGTTTTGCCAGACGAAGCCTGCAAAGGACTTGTGCCACAAAGGGCTGCCAGTGCAGCTTCGCTTTTCAGGCGTTCCGGGTTGTCACCTGCAACGACAACCAGAACCGCAGCGGTCTGAGGCCCGACACCGAATCGTTCCCGCAGCCACTTGGTATGCTGACTGGCAGGCCATCAAGCATGCCGTCGAGGGTGCTCAGTTCCTCTTCCAGTGCCAATCAGCGCGTGGCCAGCAGGCGTAGGGTGGCGGTCAAAGTTTGCAGCATTGGGGCATCGCGCTAACGAGCGCAAGCGGGCGCAGCTCGCTACGCATTCCGCCGTCTTCCCAACTTCATGAACCGGCTGGTACGGGACGCCAGGCGCAAGGTCTACCTGATACTGGACAATCTGCGCGTGCATCACGGCAAGCCGGTCTGGGGGCGCTGCTTGCGTACAACCTTGTGCGTCTGGAGATGGCCAAGGCTGCGCTTGAGGCCCGCGTCGAGCCTACCGACCTGAGCTTTTTGCGGGCCTTGCGCCTGATACAGGGTGAGCAGATCTGGGCGGCCGACATGGCCCCAGGCAAGCTGCCAGCACACCCGCGGCGCATGCGCGCCAAACTTCAGTTGGCGATCGTACAAAAACGACGGGGGCGTACTTGCCCCCGTGTTGTCAAGGCCCTGCCTAAGCGCTATACCGTTCGACACCTCAGAAAGGACCCTAACTGAACGGCATTACACCCGAGGGTGGCCTTGTGACTGCAAAGGCGTGCTTCAGGCGTTTCAGCCCTTCAGCACCTTCCCGATGGCGTTGGCGACGACG
Source organism: Cupriavidus sp. UBA2010 (assembly GCF_002335265.1). Taxonomy (NCBI): domain Bacteria; kingdom Pseudomonadati; phylum Pseudomonadota; class Betaproteobacteria; order Burkholderiales; family Burkholderiaceae; genus Cupriavidus; species Cupriavidus sp. UBA2010. Next base: position 19,080 of record NZ_DDCI01000020.1, on the reverse strand, counting down.
CCGACGTTGCGCTCGTTCAGACCGGCCACGCACATGCGGCCCGAGCGCAGCACGTACACGCCGTGCTCGTTCTTCAGGCGGTCGACCTGGTCGGCCGACAGACCGGTGTACGTGAACATGCCGCGCTGGGTGATGTAGCGCGAGAGCTTTTCGCCGCTCACATGCTCACGCAGATGGTCGTGGATGGCCTGGCGCATGCGGGTGATGCGCTGGCACATCGCAGCCAGTTCCTGCTCCCAGTTCGCGCGCAGCGCCGGCGTGGTCAGCACACGGGCCACCACGCGGGCGCCGTGGGTCGGCGGGTTGCTGTAGTTGGCGCGCACGGCGCCGGTAAGCTGGCCCAGCACACGGCTGGCTTCGTCGGCGCTCTGGCAGACCACCGAAAGGCCACCGCAACGCTCGCCGTACAGCGAGAAGTTCTTCGAGAACGAATTGGCCACCAGGCAGGGCACATTCTGGCGGGCCAGTTCGCGCACGGCGAAGGCGTCATCGTCCAGGCCCGAGCCGAAACCCTGGTAGGCCATGTCGACGAACGGCAGCAGCTTGCGCGCCTTGAGCACGCCGATCACCTGGCGCCACTGGTCCTGATTCAGGTCGACGCCGGTCGGGTTGTGGCAGCACGCGTGCAGCAGCACGATGTCGCCTTGCGGGATCGCTTCGATCGCGGCAAGCATCGCGTCGAATTTCAGGCCGCCGGTGGCCGGATCGTAGTACGGGTAGGTGTTGACCTTGAAGCCGGCACGCTCGAAGACCACGCGGTGATTCTCCCAGCTCGGATCGCTGATCCACATCTCCGCCTTCGGGAAGTAGCGCTTCAGGAAATCGGCGCCGACGCGCAGCGCGCCCGAGCCGCCCAGCGTCTGCAACGTGGCGACGCGGCCTTCGGCACGGGCGGCGCAATCCTCGCCGAACACCAGCGCCTGCACGGCCTGACGATACGCGGCCATGCCGGACATCGGCAGGTACGGGCGCGGACCCATGTCCGACAGCAGCGCGGCCTCGGCTTCCGCCACGGCCTTCATCACCGGCAGGCGGCCTTCGTCGTCGAAGTAGATGCCGATGCTCAGATTGACCTTGTTGGTACGCGGGTCCTGCTGAAAGTCCTCGTTGAGCGAGAGGATCGGATCACCCGGAAAGGCTTCTATATGTTCGAACATGGGATGCGTCTGGCTGTTTGGTTCAGAAGGGCGGCGGCCCGGAGGCCGCACCGGCAATTACTGGATCTGGGCGCTGGCGGCGGGCATGGCCGAACCGGCGTTTTTCTGCCGGAGGCGATAGCTTACGCCAAGTACGCCCAGCCATACCGGAATCAGGTAGACCGAGATGCGCAGGCCAGGCGTCAGGAACATCACCACGAGGATGCCTGCCAGGAAGGCCAGCGTCACGTAGTTGGTCAGCGGGTAGCCCAGGCTCTGGAAGCGCGTGGTCTTGCCGGCGGCCGCCTTGGCGCGACGGAACATCAGGTGGATGATGCTGATCATCGCCCAGTTGATGATCAGGGCCGAGACCACCAGGCCCATCAGCAGTTCGAAGGCCTCGCCAGGCATGAAGTAGTTGATCACCACGCAGATGCCGGTGGCGATGGCCGAGACGGCCAGCGCGGTCAGCGGAATGCCGCGGCGGTTCACGCGCATCAGCGAGCGCGGGGCGTTACCTTGCTGCGCCAGGCCCAGCAGCATGCGGCTGTTGCAATAGACGCCGCTGTTGTAGACCGACAGGGCGGCGGTAAGTACCACGATATTGAGCACGGTGGCGACCACGTTGCTGTTCATCGCGTGGAAGATCAGCACGAACGGGCTGCCGCCGGTCACGACCTTTTCCCACGGATACAGCGACAGCAGCACGGCCAGCGCGCCGACGTAGAAGATCAGGATGCGGTAGATGACCTGATTGGTCGCCTTCGGGATGCTCTTCTCGGGGCTGTCCGCTTCCGCAGCGGTGATGCCCACGAGTTCGAGGCCGCCAAACGAGAACATGATCACGGCCATAGCCATCACCAGGCCGCTGAAGCCGTTCGGGAAGAAGCCGCCGTGTTGCCACAGGTTGGCGATGCTGGCGTCGGGGCCCGCGGTGCCGGTGGCCAGCAGGTAGCCGCCGAAACCGATCATGCCGACGATGGCTGCCACCTTGATGATCGAGAACCAGAATTCCATCTCGCCGAACGACTTCACGCTGGCAAGGTTGATCGCGTTGATGATCAGGAAGAAGGCCAGCGCGGAAATCCAGGTCGGAATGCCGGGCCACCAGTACTGGACGTAGATGCCGACGGCCGATAGCTCGGCCATGCTGACGAGGATGTAGAGCACCCAGTAGTTCCAGCCGGACATGAAGCCGGCGAAGTGTCCGCAGTACTTGTTGGCGAAGTAGCTGAACGAGCCGGCGACGGGCTCGTCCACGACCATTTCGCCGAGCTGGCGCATGATGAAGAAGGCGACCACGCCGGCCAGCGCGTAGCCCAGCAGCACCGAGGGGCCGGCCAGCTTGATAGTCTGGGCGATGCCCAGGAACAGGCCGGTGCCGATGGCGCCGCCCAGCGCGATGAGCTGGATATGACGATTCTTCAGGCCACGCTGGAGCGTGCCTTGATTGTCGGGAGCGTGCATGAGTTGTTTCCTCTACCCATTCTTGTGGAATGTCGGGCGCGTCTCTCTTGAGGCGGACGCTTGTCAATAAAGCGCGCCGGCGTGGGTGACGCCGGGCGCAGGGTGCGCGCCGCCATCCGGGGGATGCCGGCGCAAATCTGTATCAAGCGGGGAGGCGGGGGCGAAAGCCCCCGGAAGATCAGACCTTCAGCGTGCCGCGTTCGATCTGGTCGCGTTCGAGCGATTCGAACAGCGCCTTGAAATTGCCTTCGCCGAAACCATCGTCGCCGGAGCGCTGGATGTATTCGAAGAACACCGGGCCGAGCACGGTCTTCGAGAAGATCTGCAGCAGCAGGCGCGGCTTGCCGCCTTCTGTCGTGCCGTCCAGCAGGATGCCGCGGGCCTTGAGCTGGTCCACCGGCTGGCCATGGCCTGGCAGACGGGTGTCCAGGGCCTGGTAGTAGTAGTCGTTCGGTGCCGTCATCAGCTCGACGCCGGCCATCTGCAGGCTGTCGATGACTTCGAGCAGGTTGTCGACGGAGAAGGCGATGTGCTGGATGCCTTCGCCATTGAACGCCATCAGGAATTCCTCGATCTGGCCGGCGCCCTTCGACGACTCTTCGTTCAGCGGGATGCGGATCTTGCCGTCCGGCGCGGTCATCGCCTTCGAGGTCAGGCCCGTGTATTCGCCCTGGATGTCGAAGTAACGGATTTCGCGGAAGTTGAACAGGCGTTCGTAGAAACTCGCCCAGTACGCCATGCGGCCACGGTAGACGTTGTGCGTCAGGTGGTCGATCAGCTTCAGGCCGTGGCCCTTCGGGTGGCGGTCCACGCCCTCGATGAATTCGAAGTCGATGTCATAGATCGACTTGCCGTCTTCGAAACGGTCGATCAGGTAGAGCGGCGCGCCGCCGATGCCCTTGATCGCGGGCAGGCGCAGTTCCATCGGGCCGGTAGCGATTTCCACCGGCTGGGCGCCCAGCATCAGCGCGCGGTTGTAGGCCTGGTGGGAATCCTTGACGCGGAATGCCATGCCACAGGCGCTCGGGCCGTGCTCGGCGGCGAAATACGCGGCGGGGCTATGCGGCTCGTTGTTGACGATGAAATTGATGTCGCCCTGGCGGTACAGCACGACATCCTTCGAACGGTGACGGGCCACCAGGGTGAAGCCCATTTTCTCGAACAGCGGTTCCAGGACGTTGGGCGTGGGCGAGGCGAATTCAACGAACTCGAAGCCCATCAGCTTCATCGGGTTTTCAAAGAGGTCGGCCATGGTCAGTGCTCGGGGGCGGATGCGGGGGTGGAAATAATATTGCGGCGGGGAAACGGATTGGGGGCACCCGGAGGCGCTTCCCACGCTGCTCGACATGCGAAAAGTTTATATGCCGGCCAGCTAAATAGGATTTCCTTAGAGGCGCAGGAAAACCCTCGGATATGAGATAAGATTTCGTCAAACCGCTAGTTTGGGAAACGAAAATGCAACATCCGGAACTTGATCGCACGGATCGCCGCTTGCTGGGCGTGCTGCAGGAAAACGGCCGCGCGTCCAACCTGGAACTGGCGGAGGCCATCAGCCTTTCCCCCGCGCAGACTTTGCGGCGTCACCGCCGCCTGGAGGAGGGCGGGATCATCAAGCGCTACGAGGCGCGGCTGGATAGTTCTGCACTTGGCTTCGGCGTCACGGCATTCATCCATGTGACGATGGAGCGTGGGCATATCCGCGACCTGTCCAAGTTCAAGGGACTGGTGGCGGAACTGGCGCAAATCCAGGAGTGCTTCTCCGTCACCGGAGATATCGACTACGTGCTGAAGGTGGTGGCCAAGGACCTGAAGTCCTTGTCTGACTTCCTGCTCGACACCCTGATGCGCATCCCGGGTGTGAGCGGGGTGAAGTCGAGCGTGTGCCTTGACGAGATCAAGTGCACGAGTGCGATGCCGCTGGAGATCTAGGCGGGTTCCAGTCCTCAGTCCCCAGTCTTCAGCGGTGGGCGTATCTGGGCCCTGCTGCCTTATGGGAGGATGCGCCGCATCGCCGCGGCGATGTCCTTGGCACTTTCCGGCCTTACCAGCCGTGCTACTTCCTTGCCATCCCGCAGGAAAACCAGGGTCGGCCAGAGCTTGACGCGGAACGAGCGACCCAGCGGCCGACCGCTCCCATCCTCGACCTTCACGTGATCGATGGCCGGGTAGCCGCCGAACGCTTCCTCGATCAACGGCTGGGCACGCATGCAGTAGCCGCACCACGGGGCGCCGAACTCCAGCAGCGTGGCGCCCGACAGGGCATCGATCTCGTCGCGGGTCGGTTCGGTGGCTGCAAAGCTCCTGGTCATGCTCATCGCGGTCTGGCTCCTCGTGTGCGTGCAGATGTACGCCCGGACGCGCGCCCCGATGGGCGCGACCGGCGTGGCCATCATTCTGCCAGCACCGGGGCGTCGGTGTGCGGCATCGTTTTCGTGGCGGTTCAGGCATGTCAACGGCTTTGATGAGGTGGTCGGGGTGCTGGTCTGATCTGCATCAAACGGCTCCGGATTGCGCTCACTACTATTGATGCAATTTAAATGCATCTTTATGGATGCCATACCCAGCCGAAAGGAATTCCATGTCTCAGACCACTGCCAACCCGCAACTCGACCTCCGCACGATTCCGCCGCGTGACCGCCATCCGCTGATTTTCTCGACGTTTACCGGGCTTGAGGTCGGCCAGGCGCTGGAGCTGGTCAATGACCATGATCCGCGTCCGCTTCAGATGCAATTCCAGATCGAGCGTCCTGGCCAGTTTGCCTGGGACTACCTGGAACAAGGCCCCGCCACTTGGCGCGTGGCCATCAAGAAGGTTGCATCGGCCGCCAAGGCTGGTCAGTGCTGCGGCGGTTGCGGCGGCGCCTGATCACGACGGCCAAACCGTTCCCACTCTCCATGTCAGGCGCCCGATCCGGCGCCTGTTTTCCTTTGTTCCGCCGAGTTCATGATGTCTACGTCCGATCGCTCCAGACTCCCTTTGGTCTACGCCTGCTCAGGGTGTTCAAGTGTCGCCCAACTGGCCAATGCCTTTGCCGTCCGGCTGGATCGCAGCGGCCAAGCCGAGATGTCCTGTATCAGTGGGGTGGGTGGCCGCGTGCCCGCACTGACGCGGATCGCGCAGTCGGGGCGCCCGATTCTGGCGATCGACGGCTGTCAGCTTGCGTGCGTGAAGGCTTGTCTTGAGGGGGTCGGGGTGGTTGCCTCGCGTCACCTGGTGCTGAACAGGATCGGGGCGACCAAGCGCCAGCACGGAGAATGTACCGAGGCCGAAGAGGCGGCAACCTGGCAGAGCATCAGGCTCGCGCTCTCGGAGATCTTGCTGGTCCCCGAGAGCATGGCGGGCAATTAAAGCTGTTTCAGATTGAAGCGAAGCGGTTCTGGCAAGGCCCCGCAACGACGCCAGAATCGTCTTGAAACGGCTTTCTAGGGCCGAGCGGCCTGGGCGAGCATGGTGGCAATCTGCTCGTCCTTCTCTTCCCAGACCTGTCCCAGCCAGCGGTGAAACTCGCCGCGGAAGGTTGCATCGCTGGTGTAGTCGCTGGTGCAGAAGTCCGGCGGGATCGGCAGTTCCCGGACATGCACCATCACCCTGCCAGCCTGACCGCTGGCAAGTTGCCAGAAAGTGGGTGTGCCATCCGGGTAGGCAATGCTGACATCCAGCAGCGCGTGGAACTGTTCTCCCATCGCGTTGAGCGCCATGGCGAGAGAGCCAGCCTTGGGTTTGAGCAGATGGCGATACGGGGACGATTGCGCTCGATGCTTGACCGGGGTGTAGCGCGTGCCTTCCGCAAAGGTCATCACGCTGGTCGGAATCCGGGCGAACTTGGCGCACGCGCGTCGCGCGGTCTCGCGATCCTGGTTACGCAGTTCAGGATTCTTGCGCAGCGCGGCTTTCGAATGCCGCCGCATGAACGGGAAATCCAGTGCCCACCAGGCCAGGCCAATCACCGGCACGTAGATGAGCTGCTGCTTCAGGAAGAACTTCAGCAACGGAATCCGCCGGTTCAATACGCGCTGAAGCACGAAGATGTCGACCCAGGAGCGGTGGTTGCAGTTAACCAGATACCAGCTGTCCGGGCGCAACGAACCGAGACCTTCCACGGCCCAGGGCTCACGCTGGAGCAGGCCGATCCAGACGCTGTTGCAGGTAACCCAGCTTGTCGCGATGCGGTTGAGAATGGGGTCGATCAGCCGTCGCACGCCGGCGAACGGCAACAGCAATTTGATCACGGCGAGCACGAACAGTGGCGTGCACCAGAAAATCGTATTCAGGGCGAGCAACGTCAGACTGAGCGTACCCAGGAGGAAAGCAAGCAAGCGTTTCAACAGCAACTCCGGTGAGTCTCTGCACCTGTTTAGGGCGGAGGGGGCGTTTAGAGACAGGTAGAGACACCATCAAAATGATCCCGGCGTCGTTGCGCGGCCTTGACCGGTCCTGGCGGACTGTCTTCGGCCGCACCCCGAACCGGGGCCGCTCTGCTTCATTCTGCTAGCGTCTCTGCGTCAGGAGTGGGAGGGTAGCGCGGCTCCCCGCGTGAAGCCATGCGCTAAATCATAGTTTCACGACCGCATACGGGTCGCCATGCCTTCGGACATCCATGGATGAGACCCGGGCCCGACAATCAGAGCATCCACGTTAGCCATGGGCCCCAGCAGGCTCCGTCCTGCCGCTGTACCAGCCACCATGATAGCGGCCCCGAGGCCGTTGACGTCACTTGTTTTGCGCGCGACCAGCGTGACCCCGTGCGGCCCCCGGGTTGGCAGGCCGGTTCGAGGATCAAGAATGTGGTGATAGCGCTGGCCATCACGGGCAAAGCAGCGTTCATAGTCACCCGACGACGCCACGACGCCATCGGTGAGCGTCACCACCCCCAGCAATCGCTCCGGCGCAAGCGGGTCGCGCAGGCCGATGCGCCAGTCGCGGCCTTGAAGCCCGCCGCTGACCAGCACGTCGCCGCCCCCGTTGAGCATCGCGTTCGAGATGCCGCGCTGCCGCAGCACGTCCATGCCGGCCTGCAGGATCGGGAGCTTGGCAATGCCGCCCAGATCCAGCTTCATGCCGGGACGCCGCAGATAGGCGCTACCGCGCGTTGAGTCCAGAACGACATCACGGTAGTTCACGAGTGGTCGCTCTTGCGTCAGTTCGGCTTGCCCGGGCACTTGCTCATGGCCCGGATCGAAGTTCCAGCCTTCAAACGCGCCGACCGTAATGTCGAAGGCGCCATGGCTGCGCGCGGAGACCTCGTTAGCCAACCTGAGCGCCGACATCAACTCGGGCGCGATGGGTACCGGGTGCTTGCCGGCAGCACGTGCCAGAGCACTGACCTGACTGTCCGGACGATAGCGGCTCATGATCCGTTCGAGCCTGCCCATCTCGGCGAACGCTGCGTCGATGGCCTGCGCGGCCGCATTCGCTGGCACGCCGTCGGTCACGATGTCCACCCGCGTGCCGAGCAGCCGGCGTGAGGCCTGCCGAACCGATGCATCGGCCAATGCCGGCAGGACGAACATGCCGACGGCAAGCAGCGGTGCCGCCGTCAGGTAGCGCCGCCGGGCAAGGCCGGAAGGAGATAGCGCGTGCATGGCATCAGTGGGATTGTGCTGTCATGTAATCCACCGCTGCCTTGACAGCTTCATCCGGCAACGCCGTTGAGCCACCGCGCGCGGGCATCGATCCCTTGCTGCCGGTGAAGCCTTCCATTGCGTGCTTGTAAAGCGTGTCGTTGCCTTGGGCGATGCGCGGCCCCCAATCGGCCTTGTCACCTGGCTTGGGTGCGCCGGCCACGCCTGCCGCGTGGCACATCGAGCAAACCGAGCCATACGTGCGCTTGCCCAGCGCGTTCTCGGGTTCGCTGGTGGTGGCCGCAGTAGCGGCAGGTGCGGCAGCCGGTGCCGCGGCGGCCTCGGCCGGCGCAGGTGCGGCGCTTTCCTTTTGTCCGCAGGCCGCCAGAACGGCGCCGCAAATCAGTGTCAGCAACAGGGTCTTGATACGCATCGTTTTCTCCTTTTAGCGGGGCATCAAAGCTTCGTGAATCAACACGCTCCGCATTGTGGATGTTTTGCTCCTGCAAACATGCATTACAAATGCCTATTTTGTGATGCACATGACTTATGTCAAGCGCCTACCCCAAACGCAAGCGGAAGATCGCTCTGCCAAGAGAAGTTGAAGAACCGCAGAGGGGTCGAGATGTTGAAGAGAGACCGAGAAGGAAAAGACGGCTGGCGCGCTCGCGTCCGGCCATGTGAGATTCGATTCAAGGACCGATGATGACCAAGCAAGATTCGCTAACGACATCGCAGGACAATGCGCCCAGCGTGCTGGGGCGACGTCGCTTCATGAACACGGCGGCATTGGCCGGGCTGGCGACGGTGGTGGCCTGCACGGACAAGGGAACGCCATCCGCGGGAGCCAGTGCCCAGGCTGCGGGCGCTGCGGCGCCGGCTGCAGCCGGACACGAAATCGCGGGCCTGCACCCGAAGCCAGGTGAACTGGATACGTACTACGGTCTTTGGAGCGGCGGCCATACCGGCGATATGCGCGTGTTCGGCATGCCATCAGGCCGCGAGATTCATCGTATCCCGTGCTTCGTGCCGGATGCGCTGGTGGGCTGGGGCATTACCAATGAGTCCAGGAAGGTAATGGGCACCAAGCCGGACGGCACGCTGAGATACACGGTGGGCGATACCCACCACGTCCACGCTTCCTACAAGGACGGCAACTACGACGGCCGCTACGCGTGGATCAACGACAAGATCAATGCGCGTCTGGCTCGCGTGCGGCTGGACTACTTCATCTGCGACAAGATTACGGAACTGCCCAACGTCCAGGGCTTCCACGGCATCTTTCCGGACAAGCGAGATCCGGTCGATCCGAAGATCAACTACACGACACGCGTGTTTTGCGGCGGCGAATTCTCGATCCCGTTGCCCAATGTGCCGACGGAAGACGGCAGCAAGTACCACTCGCTTTTCACCTGTGTCGATGCCGAGACCATGGAGGTGCGCTGGCAGGTGCTGATCGACGGCAACTGCGATCTGGTGGCGACGTCGTATGACGGCAAGCTCGCCGCCACCAACCAGTACAACACCGAGATGGGTGTGCACTACGAGGACATGATGTCCGCCGAGCGCGATGCCTGCCTGTTCTTCAACGTCGCCCGCATCGAGGAGGCCGTCAAGGCCGGCAAGTTCAAGACCATCGGTGATTCCAAGGTGCCGGTGGTGGACGGCACGCGTGCATCCAATGCAGACCCGATAACTGCGCTGACAGGCTATGTGTCGGTGCCCAAGAATCCACACGGTGTCAATGCCAGCCCGGACGGGAAGTATTTCATCTGTTCCGGCAAGCTTTCGCCGACCGGCACTGTGATCGAGCTGGCAAAGATCCTCGATTGGTTCGATGGCAAGCTTACAAAGATCGACGATGCCATCGTGGCCGAAGTCGAACTGGGTCTTGGGCCTCTCCACACCGCATTCGACGGGCGCGGCAATGCCTATACGACGCTGTTCCTTGACAGCCAGATCGTCAAGTGGAACGTCGACTCCGCAATCAAGTTCCACAAAGGTGACAAGTCCGCCAAGTACGTGGTCGACCGGCTGGACGTGCAATATCAGCCAGGCCACCTGAGTGCCTCGCAGTCCGAGACCATGGCGGCTGACGGCAAATTCCTGGCCGTGGGCTGCAAGTTTTCCAAGGACCGATTCCTGCCAGTTGGGCCGCTACACCCGGAGAACGAGCAGTTCATCGACATCTCCGGCGAGAAGATGATGCTGTTGCAGGATCATCCGGTTCGTTCGGAGCCGCACGACTTCATCATCTTCAAGCGCGAGCTGCTGCACCCGAAGCAGGTCTACGCGCTGGACGACTTCCCGCTGGCCATCAAGGATCCGAAAGAGTCTGGCGTGTTCCGCAATGGCAAGAAGGTGACGGTGAAGATCACGTCTCAGGCGCCTGCGTTCAGTCTGCGCGAGTTCAAGCTCAAGAAGGGCGACGAGGTGACGCTGATCCTTACCAATCTCGACAAGATCGAGGATCTGACGCACGGCTTCGCCATACCGAAGTACAACGTCAACTTCATCGTCAATCCGCAGGAAACCGCGTCGGTGACGTTCGTTGCCGACAAGCCAGGCGTGTTCTGGTGCTACTGCACACATTTCTGCCATGCACTGCATCTCGAAATGCGCAGTCGCATGATTGTTGAAGCCTGACTCTGACAGGAGGCGCGCGTGTGCCGGATTTCGGCACACGCGACGATGAAGCACGATGCAGTCCGGTAATCAGGAGTTCGCGGCCAAATTGGCCGCATTTTTTCTGCTGTTGTTCCTGTGCGTGCAGACCGCGTTGGCGGATCACGCCGCCTATGAGGCCGCGTTGCCGCCTAATCTGGGCGAGGCCAGGGATATGTGCGCCCTTGTGCCATGCGCCGACGTGTTTCCCGGCGCCGTGCGCTTTTCGGAGCGCAAGGGGCAGCCGCCGTATGTGGAAGCCTACGGTCTCGAGCAGGATGGCAAGGCGCCGTTGCTGGGGTATGTGATGCTGTCCACCGATATCACCGACATCCCGGCGTACTCGGGCAAGCCGGTGGTGACGCTGATCGGCATGGATACGCAGGGGCACTATGTCGGCATCAAGGTACTGAAGCACTCGGAGCCGATCCTGCTGCTGGGGATTCCGGAATCCGCGTTGCTGAATTTCAACAAGCAGTACATCGGGAAGTCGGTCAAGGACAAGATCGAAGTGGGGCAGTCGCGGCCCGACGAGGGCGTGCTTGGGGTCGATGCGATTTCCGGGGCGACCGTGACCGTGATCGCCCAGAACCAGGTGCTGACCACCGCCACGGCAGCCGTGGCGCGCGAGGTCGGCATCCTTGAGCAGACACGACGCGAACCGGCGCGGTACGCCGTGACCGGCAAGCCCATGAGCTGGGCCGATGCCGTCAAGCAAGGCGGCGTGCAGCGGTTGCTGATCCGGCCTGAGCAGCTTGGACTGGAACGCGCCTCGGAGCCGTTCATCGAACTCTGGTTTGGCGATCTCAACCATCCTGACCTAGGCGCGAGCCTGCTCGGCCAGTTGGCATGGAACAACCTGCATTCGCAACTCAAGCCTGACGAGCACGCGATCTTCGTGATCCGGACGGCGGGCGCGGCGTCGTTCAAGGGATCCGGGTTCGTGCGCGGCGGCATCTACGATCGCATCCAGATCAAGCAGGGGGCCGACTCGTTCACGTTCCGCGATTCGGACTACCTGAACCTGTATGGACTGGAGGCCCAAGGCGCGCCTGCCTATACCGAATCAGCAATCTTCATCATCCGTTCGCCGGCATTCTCTTCGGCGTATCCGTGGAAGCTGTCGTTCCTGGGCAACAGGGTCGATCGCGCGTCAGGCGTGCGCAGCTTCGTCACGTTCGATGCGCCGTACTGGATGCCCGACAAGCTGCTTCAGGATGGTCGTCCGCGCATCGAGGAACCGGAGGCGCCCTGGCGTCGCATCTGGCGCGCGCGTGCAATCGAGATCGCACTGTTCGTGGCCCTGCTGCTGGTGGTCGGGGTGGTGTATGCCATGCGTGAGCGGTTGACACGGCGTTCGACCCACAAGAACAAATGGCCGGTTAACCTCTTCAAGTACAGCGCGTGGGCCTTGAGCATCGGGTTTGTTGGCTTCGGTGCGATGGCGCAGCCCTCGATCACGCAGGTGCTGACGTGGTTCCACGCGTTGTTGTTCCAGTGGACCTGGTCGTTGTTCCTGACCGACCCGTTCATCTTCTGCTTCTGGATCTTCATCATCCTGACCGTGTTCCTGTTCGGACGGGGCCTGTTCTGCGGCTGGCTGTGCCCATTCGGATCGTTGTCAGAGGCCATCCACAAGATTGGCGGCCGGATCGGCTTCAAACGCTGGCAGCGGCCGTTGCCGCGGGCCTGGCACGACCGGCTGAAGTGGTTGAAGTATGTCATCTTCTTCGGTTTGCTGACGGTGTCGGTGTTCTCAATGGGGCTGGCAGAGAAGCTCGCGGAGGTGGAGCCGTTCAAGACGACGTTCCTTGTGGGCATCAGCAACCGGGCCTGGCCGTACGGGCTGTTCGTCTGCGCGTTGCTCGGGCTGTCACTGTTCATCGAGCGGCCGTACTGCAAGTACATCTGCCCGCTCGGCGCGGCGCTGGCCATGCCGAGTACCTTCCGCTGGTTCGGCCTGCGTCGCAAGCAGGACTGCAATAGCTGCAAGGCATGCGCGGTTGGCTGCGGCTCGCAGGCGATCGACGCGGATGGCCGTATCGATCACCGTGAATGCCTGCATTGCCTGGATTGCATGGTGCTGTACACCGACGTCAAGGGCTGCCCGCCGCTGGCCAAGGAGCGCAAGCGGCGCGAGCGGGACGGCCTGGAAATCACGCCGATCGGCCTGGATGGCTATTACATTCCGATCCAGCCAGTGCCCATGAACCCGCGCGTTGCGCAAGGGCCGGACCCGCGCATGCAGACCGACCGCGTTTCCCCGCAGGGGCGCGATGGGGCTCGCGGTGCGTATTGGCTCCTGCTGGAGCTGCGCGACCACCTCTGGCCATGGAGCAGCGACGGCTGGGCATCGGCCCGTGCCTTGCAGATTGCCGGGATCTCGCTCGCGCTGGCGGCCAGCGTGGCGTGGGTGCTGGCTGCCATGGGGCAGATGTCGTCGGGCGCCATCATCGCGTGGTGGTTCGGCTGGAGCGTCTACGAGGTGCTGATTCGCTTGTCCGGCAAGCGGTACGTCAAGGATGGCCCGTGGTGGCGTTCCAACTACCGGCGCGCGACCGTGATGGACATGCTCAGTTACGTCGGATTCAAGAACCTGCTGATTGGCGCCGCGTTGTTCCTGATGCTGAAGGCGCTTGGGTTGCTCCAGGTATGAAGTGGGTCCCGATTCTGATTCTTCTTGCAGGATGCCTGACGGGCGCGCAGGGCGCGACCGTGCGGGTTGCGCCCGGGCGGCCGCTCCAGGCGGCGATCGATGCGGCCCGGCCCGGCGACGTGCTGGAGATCGAACGCGCCACGTACACGGGCAACTTCGTGATCGGCAAGGCCCTGACGCTGCGCGGGGTGGATCGTCCGACGATCAGCGGCGGCCAGCACGGGGACACCTTGCGCGTCACCGCGCCGGACGTCGTCGTCGAGGGATTGATCGTGCGCGATTCCGGAGACAGCCTGAAGGACCAGAACGCCGGCATCAATATCCTGCCGGGGGCGCACCGCGCCGTGGTGCGGCATTGCGACCTGACCTACAACCTGTTCGGCCTGTGGATCGAAAAGGCGGATGACGTGCGCGTCGAAGGCAATACCATCACCGGCAAGCGCGACTACAACTCCGCGCAGCGCGGCAATGGCGTACAGCTCTACAACACCCAAGGCGCCCGCATTATCGACAACAACATCAGCTTTGTGCGCGATGCGCTCTACGTCGATGTGTCGCACCACGCGATCTTCAAGGGAAACCGGCTGCACCATAGCCGCTACGGCACGCACTACATGAACTCCTACTACAACCTGTGGGAGGACAATGACAGCTACAACAATCGCGGCGGGCTGGCGTTGATGGAGGTGCGCGACCAGGTCGTGCGCAATAACCGGACCTGGGGCAATGCCGACCACGGCATCATGCTGCGCACGCTGCAGGACTCGCGCGTGGAGAACAACGTCGTTGCCGACAATGACCGTGGGTTCTTCATCTACGACGTCGAATACACGGAGTTGCGCGGCAACCTGGTCATCGGCAATCAGGTTGGCGTCCACCTTTCGGCCGGATCAACGCGCAACGTGGTGCAGGGCAACGACTTCATCGGCAACCGGGAACAGGTGCGCTATCTGGGCGCGCGCGATGAACCCTGGGGCGGGCGCAAGCCGTCGGAACGCGATCAGGGCAACTTCTGGAGCGACTACCTCGGCTGGGACCGCGATGGCGATGGCATTGGCGATCTGCCCTATGAGGCCAGCGATGTCGTCGACCGCCTGATCTGGCGTCATCCGGGTGTCCAGTTGCTACTGGCCAGCCCTGCCGTGCAGGCACTGCGCTTCGTGAGCCGGCAGTTCCCCGTTCTGCGCGTGCCGACCGTCGTCGACGCCTATCCGCGGGCGCAGCCCGTCAACAAGAATTGGAGTACCTGGCGTGACAGAGCACACTCACGTTGAAGGGCAGGCCGCCATCGCGCTGCGTGGCGTTTGCAAGGACTATGGCGCTGTCCGGGCCGTCGACGACGTCGATCTGGAAATCGGTTACGGCGAACTGTTCGGGTTGATCGGCCACAACGGCGCGGGCAAGAGCACCTTGTTCAGGATGATGCTGGGCCTGATCGCTGCCAGCGAAGGTGATATTCGCGTCGCCGGGGCATCCGTGGGTGGGGCCGCGTTCAGGGCCGCGCGCCGCCAGATCGGCTATCTGCCGGAGAATCTGGTGCTCTACGACAACCTGAGCGGACTCGAGACGCTGCGTTTCTTCGGCCGGATGAAAGGGGCGCCATTGGCGGATTGCGAGCCGCTGCTCGCGCGCGTAGGGCTGGCTGGCGCGGCGGAGAAACCGGTGCGGGCCTATTCGAAGGGCATGCGACAGCGGCTCGGCTTCGCGCAGGCGCTGCTGGGGTCGCCGCGCGTTGTTTTTCTCGACGAGCCCACCAATGGGCTGGATCCGGCGGCCATTCACGACTTCTACGCCATGCTCCAGGCGCTGCGCGAGCAGGGCGTCACCATCGTGATCACTTCCCACATTCTGGCGGAGTTGCAGCAACGGATCGATCGCCTTGCCATCATGGGTAACGGCCGCATCCTGGCCGTGGGCAGCGTGGCCGAGTTGCGCCGGCAGCTTGATCTGCCGGTGACGCTGGCATTGCGCGTCGAGCGCGGCGCGCGTGCCGCGTTGTGGCAGCACTTTGCGCCACTGCGCGCGCAGGGCGTCGAACTCGAGGACGGGCGCGCCGAGTATGAACTGATCCTGCGGTGCAGGCGGTCTCTCAAGATGCAGGTCCTGGCGGCGCTGCATCCCATGGGTGGGCGCCTGCTCGATCTGCAGATTCAGGAGCCGACGCTGGAAGACGTGTTCTTCGGATTGAAGGAGGCAGCGTGATGGCTATCGAGTGCAGACAGGTGGCCACCCTCGCGGCTAAGGAGTTGCGCGATCGTCTGCGTAATCGCTGGGTACTGGCGGTGGCCACGGTGTTCGCGGTGTTCTCGCTGGTGATCTGCTATTTCGGCGGCGCCGAGCAAGGGACGCTCGGGCCGCGCTCGCTGGAGTTCGTCATCACCAGCCTGGTCAGCCTGGTCATCTACCTGATCCCGATGATCGCGCTACTACTCGGGTTCGATGCTGTGGTGGGCGAGCGCGAGCGCGGCTCGCTGGACCTGTTGCTGGCGCTGCCGGTGACGCGGTTCGAAGTGTTGCTGGGCAAATACCTTGGGCTGGCGGTGGCGCTTACGCTTTCCACGCTGGCCGGATTCGCGCTGATGGTCGTGTTGCTCTGGCAACAGTTTGGCTGGGTCGGGCTGTACCACGCATTTGGCTTCGTGGTCAGTTCGATACTGCTGGGTCTGGTGTTTCTCAGCCTGTCACTACTGATCTCGGTCGCCAGCCGAGACCGTACGCGCGCGTCCGGAGCTGCCATCGGCCTGTGGTTCGGCTTTGTACTGGTGTTCGACCTGCTGATGCTCGGCTTGCTGGTAGCCAGCGGTGGCAGCTTCGGCGGCGAGGCGCTGGCTTACGTGCTGCTCCTGAACCCGACCGATATTTTCCGCATTCTCAACGTGTTCTCGCTGGAGCAATTGCGTGGCCTGCAGGGTCTGGTCAGCATCGTTCCGCCCGCCTTGGGCAACCCCTGGGCCATGGGCGGCGCGATGCTGGGCTGGATCGGGGCCCCGCTGGCGCTGGCTGCCTGGAGATTTCGACTATGAACCACGAACGTCGCCGCCTTCTGGTGGTTGCCCTGGCCGGGTCGGCTGGCCTGCTCGCCATGGCTGCGTGCAGCCGGCAAACCGACACCACCATCGTCCCGGCGGAGATCGACGCCGCCACATCCTGTGACCTCGATGGCATGCTGCTGGGCGACTACCCAGGTCCGAAGGCCCAGCTTTACTACACCGGAGACGCGCGGCCGCACTGGTGTTGCGACACGGTTGAGATGTTCAACACCTTGCTGCGGCCGGAGCAGGCAAGGCCGATTCGCGCCGTGTTCGTGCAGGATATGGCGAAGGCCGACTGGGAGCGCCCCCGCGGCAACTGGTTCGATGCCCGGACGGGCTTCTATGTCCAGGGCAGCAAGCGTCATGGCTCGATGGGCCCGACGCTCGCCAGTTTCCAGCAGGAGGCCGATGCCCGCACCTTCGTGGAGCAATATGGCGGCAAGATGCTGCGGTTCGCGGAAGTCACGCCCGAGATGGTTGACCTTAGCGGCGGGGCACTGCACGACAAGCGGATGTAGCCGTGCGCGTTCTCCGTCTTGCGCTATTGCTGACGCTGGTGCTGGGAGCCATGGGATGGTACGTCTTCCACGCCAGGGTTCGCGCCAATCCGCAGGTACCCACGGATATCTGCTTTGTCGCTCCGGCCACACCCTACGACCCAGCGTCCGGCATCGCTCCTGACGCCCCGCGCGCCGTTCCAGTCAATGCGCGGTGCCCGGTGTGCGGCGCGTTCCCGTCGCGGGTGCCGGAATGGGCCGCGCAGGTGATCTTCGCCGACGGCGATGCCTATTTCTTCGATTCGCCGCTGAGTCTTTTCATCTACCTGCGCAACCTGCCACGATATGCGCCCAGCCGAACCGCTAGTGAGATTGCCGCGAGCTATGTGCGCGCGACCGAGGGCGGTCAATGGATCGCCACCAATGAGGCCGTCTACGTGCGGGGCTCGTCGGTTCCGGGGCCGATGCGTCAGGGCAACTTGCCGGCGTTCGAGGACGTAATGGCAGCCCGGCACTTCATTTCACGCCACGGCGGCACCGTCCTGCATTCGCCTGATATCACCGTGCAACTGTTGCAGGACCTGGCGCCGACCATGCATCGGGCCGAGCATGCTTAGCTGGCATGGCTGGAGCGCGAGCAGCCCGACGTGGTCTGCCTGCAGGAACTCAAGGCCGTGGACGAATCATTCCCGGCGGCAGAACTCCACGCGGCTGGCTATGGCGCGGTCTGGCAGGTGCAGAAGTCATGGAATGGCGAGACGAGCCGCACGCGAGCGATCATGCGCCGGCCTGGGTGGAAATAGAAATGGGGGCGGAAGCGAAAACGAAAACAACGCCCGCCGCGAGAGCAAGACGGCGGGCGTCGGGCGCGTGATGCGCCGAAAACGGTAATGCCAGGCCTAGGCGGCTACGGCTTCGTGTTCCTCGATGGCGCACATCGAGCCGCCAACGGCGCCAATCAGCATATTCGCTGCGGCGTCGATTCGATCATTCGAACCGGACATCCGCGCGGTGATCAGTCCGTTCTGGATCGCGCCATAAAGCACCTTGGCCAGTAGCTTGGGCGGCACCGGGTACTGCTGGCCGCGTTCTGCCTCGGCGCGGCGCAACATGTCGGCGATGAAGTTCTCGTTCGCCTGGAAATGCTCCTGCAGCAACGCTCGAACCGCTTGCGGCAGAACCATCACCTCCGCGGCCAACATGCCGATCAGACAGATCTGCCCAAGGTCGATGCCATTGCTCAGCGGCAGCACATACTTCCGCGCCTGTTCGATCAATGGAAGCGAGGTGTCGATCGCCGCGAGGCGGGCCACCGACGTTTGGCGGTACTGACGTACCACTTCCAGCACCAGATCGTCCTTGGACGGGAAGTAGTAGTGAATGCTCGAGGTCTTCACGCCCACCAGCTCCGCGAGGTCGCGATAGCTGAAGCCGTTATAGCCACGCCGTCGCATCAGCACCGAAGCGTGTTCAAGCAGTTGTTCGCGTACGGACGACGTTTTCATGGCGACTGTCCCCAACTTTCGCTTTCGCAGGGGACCCTCCGATTTTCGCTATCTCAGATCGACAGCGACTTTGCAACGAGCGAGACAAGGGCGCCGCTGCCAAGGGCCAGCATCACCCATCCACCCAGAATCAGGGCACTGTCACGCAGACTCATGATGACACTCCAGATGTTGGTGTCGGCCACCGGCGCGGCACGTGTACCGCGTCGGTGGCCTGATCTGTATTAGGCGTTTGCGCCGTCGGTGTACGGGTCGAACTTGCCGGTACGGGCACCGTCGTAGTACGGATCAACCTTGCGGGCCGGTTCGCTCGATACACCGGTGCGATCCAGGCCGGCGACCATGCGTGCGCCGTCGGTGTACGGGTCGAACTTGCCGACCTTGGCGCCGTCGAGGTACGGGTCAACCTTGCGGGCGGGTTCGCTCGAGACACCGGTGCGGTCCAGACCGGCGACGATGCGGGCACCGTCGGTGTACGGATCGAACTTGCCTACCTTGGCGCCGTCGGTGAACGGGTCAGCCTTGCCGACCTTTGCACCATCGGTGTACGAGTCGGTCTTG
>NZ_DDCI01000027.1:0-32522 GCF_002335265.1 Cupriavidus sp. UBA2010 | reverse complement strand
GTTTTGCTTTTATGCCGCGCGGTTCGAACGCAGGCCGTAAAAGCCCCCTCCGCAACTCTCCAGACCGTTGCCACGGCAGGCACCCATACGTATGATTTGCCGCCATGACTTCCGAGATTGAGCCCGCACCTGCTGAAGAAACAACCTGGTTTCTCTATTTGCTCGAGTGCGAAGGCGAATCCATCTATACAGGTATTACCACCGACGTTCAGCGTCGATATGCTCAGCATCTTGCTGGAATTGGCGCAAAGTACACGCGTTCTCGCCGGCCGCTGAGGCTGCTTGGATGGCTTGAGTTTTCGACGAAGTCGGAGGCCCTAAAGGCCGAGATCCGAACAAAACGCATGAGTGCGGCGCAGAAGCGCGACTTCTGCAGCCAACTCCGAACAACGTATCCATAGAAGAAAAGCCGGCAATATGCCGGCTTTTTCTTTCTTCACGTGTGATCGAGCGTCAAACCACGATCAGCGTCACGTCGATGTTGCCGCGGGTGGCATTCGAGTACGGGCACACTTGGTGAGCCGCTTCCACCAGTTTCTGCGCGGCTTCCTTATCCAGGCCCGGCAGAGAGATCTTCAGTTCGGCCTGAATGCCGAACCCCTGGGGAATCTGGCCAATGCCGACCGCGCCATCGATCTTCGCGTCAGGCGAGATTGCAATTTTCTGTTGCCCTGCCACAAAGCGGATTGCACCCAGGAAACAGGCCGAGTATCCAGCCGCGAACAGTTGCTCCGGATTCATGCCGTTGCCACTACCACCCATTTCCTTTGGCACTGCCAGCTTGACGTTCAACTGGCCATCCGAGCTTTCGGCTCGGCCATCGCGGCCACCGGTTGCGGATGCGTGAGCGGTGTAGAGGACTTTTTCGAGTTTCATTTGAATACTCCAGGTTTTGCCCAGCGGGGGCGGGCTAGTCAAAGGTCCCGGCTTTTGCCGGTCAATCATCAGTCCGTGCGCCTTCCAGCGTGGACCGCAGTGCATGAAGACGCGACGTCAACGACTGAATCTCGGAGACCGAGCATTGCGTCGCGCACAGCAATTTCTCCGGAATGCCTACCGCCGAGGCGCGAAGCCTCCGGCCTGCATCCGTCAGGTTCACAAGGACACGACGCTCATCCTTGGCGTCTCGTTCGCGTGCTACCAATCCTGCTGACTCGAGCCGCTTGAGCAGTGGAGTCAAGGTGCCTGAATCGAGTGTCAGCCGTGTGCCCAGCTCCGAGACCGTTAGCGTGTTGCTTTCCCAGAGCACAAGCATGACCAAGTACTGTGGGTATGTAAGTCCAAGCTCACTTAAAATTGGCTTGTAGATCTTGGTCATCGCCAACGAAGTTGAATACAGGGCAAAGCACAACTGTTGGTCCAGCAAGAGCCAGTCGTTGCTTGATGCTTCAGTTCGGGAGGGAGTTGTCGTATCGCGCATGAACATATCTTATACACAATTAAATTGTGTGCAATATAAACTTTGCATCGAACCTATAGAGATTAGCTGCGCGCCGTGCGCGCACAAGAGCTAACGAGAAAAAGTAATCAAAAATGCACTCGCGGCCTGAAGCTAACCTGGCCGTGAACTGACCGTGTTCTTTAAGTCTGGCTTAAGTGTGGCTGCTTACCATGATTCCGTCGCGCCAAGAAAATCGTCGGCGCCATGGACCATCGAGAAAGGAAAGCACCATGATTCGTCAGACTCTCGCCCGCTCTGCTGTCGGTGTCGCTGCCTTGGCTGCCCTTGCCGGCGGCTACGCGTATCTGCAGAAGGATGCGATCACCCCGGGATACGCCGCACAGACCCCGGTCACCGCAAGCGCAGGACCGATTGCAGTCGCCACGCCAACGGATTTCTCGAGCATCGTGGATCAGTATGGCCCAGCGGTCGTGAACATCAGCGTGACCGCGCGCGCGCAGCGTACTTCGGCACAAGTGCCACAGGGCGTCGATCCGGATGACCCGCTGTTCCAGTTCTTCAAGCGATTCGGCCCGCAGTTCCAGGGGCCGCAGAATGCGCAGCCGCAACTGGTGCGTGGACTAGGCTCGGGATTCATCGTTAGCCAGGACGGTCTGATCCTGACGAATGCGCACGTGGTCGACAACGCTACCGAAGTCACGGTGAAGCTCACGGACCGGCGCGAATTCAAGGCCAAGGTGTTAGGCAGCGATCCGCAGACTGACATCGCGGTGATTCGCATCGATGCAAAGAACCTCCCCACGGTCCGGCTGGGCGACCCGTCGAAGACCCGCGTCGGTGAGCCGGTGCTTGCCATTGGGTCCCCGTACGGCTTCGAGAACACGGTCACTGCCGGTATCGTCAGTGCCAAATCGCGCTCGCTGCCCGATGACACCTATGTGCCGTTCATCCAGACCGACGTTGCGGTGAACCCCGGCAATTCCGGCGGTCCGCTGTTTAACCAGCGCGGCGAAGTGATTGGCATCAACTCGCAGATCTACAGCCAGACTGGTGGCTATCAGGGCCTCTCGTTTGCCATCCCGATCAACGTAGCGACCAAGGTCGAGGAGCAACTCGTAGCCCATGGCAAGGTCACGCGCGGCCGTCTCGGTATCTCGGTCCAGGAAGTGAACCAGGCCCTCGCGCAGTCGTTCAACTTGCCGAAGCCTGCGGGTGCGCTGGTCAATTCGGTGGAGCCGGACAGCCCTGCGGCGAAGGGTGGTGTGAAGGCTGGCGACGTGATCGTGCAGCTCGGCGATGACGTCATCGACCATTCCGGTGATCTGCCCGAGCATGTGGCCGACCTCAAGCCGGGCACCGAGACGAAGCTCAAGGTCATCCGCAAGGGGCAACCGCTGATGCTGACGGTCCAGGTAGGGGCGGTGAAGGAAGACGCCCTGGCTCAGAAGGGTAGCGGTGGTCAGGACGGCGGGCGCCTGGGTCTTGCGGTTCGTCAGCTGACGCCCGCGGAGAAGCGCGACAGCGGCATAGACGGCGGCCTCGTGGTCGAAGACGTGACGGGACCCGCTGCGCGAGTGGGTATCCAGCCGGGCGATGTCATCCTCTCGCTGAACGGCACGCCGATCTCTTCCGCCGAGCAATTGCGGGCGCTGGTGTCCAAGTCTGGCAAGCAGGTGGCACTGCTGGTACAGCGTGACGATGCGCGGATTTTCATCCCGCTCGACCTCGGCTGAGCGAGTGCGAGGAAGTGGTTTACGGTCCTCGCAAGACGTATACGGGACGTATACCGTAAACGGGTATACGTCCCGCAAACCCTTGCCAGAAGCGGATTTCCGGGAGACAAAACACACCAAAACCGTGTTTGAACGGGTATGATCTCGACTGCGATGCATGAAGCGTGTGGTGATATTGCGATCACCACTTCTGGTTCTTGCTGAATCGACAGAAGAAGGAAGTCTATGCAGTTGGATTTCGCCCGCGCCCCCACCTCGCCGGCTACTGACCTGGCACGGCGGCTTGTGCCAGCCGTCACGAAGCCGACACCGCGTCGGCGCAAGAAAGAAGCTCCGCCGCACTGGGAACGGGGCTATCGCTCACACTACTATCGCAACGAACGCGGCGACAAACTCGGTGAAGTCCGCTTGTCCGACCGTGGCGATCTCCCTGTGGTCTACCACTGGGCAGCCGGCAACTACTCCGGTGCAGAAGGCTCGCTGGCCCATGCGCGTGCCCGAGTGGAAGAAACGGTAGGCTTTGGCATGCGCCAGTTGTCGCTGTTCTAAGGGCGAGCGCAACCTGCGCACGCCTGATCGATGTGATGGCGATCCGCCGCCATTGCCGCGCTGTCGCCAGCGCAAATGCAGTACTCCTCCCGCCTTTCCTGCCTGAGCAAGGCACATTCCCTGGCTAGTCGAGCCGACGCTGTACCAGCATGAAGACCGCAGCCGCCAAGGCGAGCACGGCAATCAATCGATAGAGATCCTCGCAGGCAATCAAGCGCGCCTGTTGATCCACCAGGGCCGCAAGTTGTGCGAGCGCGCCTGCATGGGCCTGGCCCGGCTCGAATCCGCGTGCTGCCAGCGCAGCCTGCATAGTGTGCATCCATTGCTCCGTTTCGGCTGGTCGCTGCCCCAGAGCATGCACCAGGCTCGTATGCACTGCGAACTGCCGGTTCTGCAGCAGGACAGCACCCAGCGCCGAT
Organism: Cupriavidus sp. UBA2010; assembly: GCF_002335265.1. Classification (NCBI taxonomy): domain Bacteria; kingdom Pseudomonadati; phylum Pseudomonadota; class Betaproteobacteria; order Burkholderiales; family Burkholderiaceae; genus Cupriavidus; species Cupriavidus sp. UBA2010. The sequence goes on along the minus strand of NZ_DDCI01000027.1, from coordinate 28,419 downwards.
GCAAACGAGCTGGCGATCTGGCGGATCAGGTTCTTGCTGCGATACCCATGCGCGAAGTCATCGCCGGCCAGTGAGCCGAATGTCAGGCCAGCGATCGGAATGATGACCATCACGCCGAAGAGCCCCTTGCCGATCAGTCCGACAATGAGCGCCGGGGGGCCGACGTCCGGCGGCATGAAGGAGAACCATGTCATCGCCCCAGCCATCAGCAGCAATCCCGTCGTCATCAGCGGCTTCTTGTGTTTCAGCTTGCGTGCCACGCGCTGATACACCCAGATGCCGACCAGACTGATCGTCGCGGCGAACGTGTTCAGCCAGCCGGTGGTGGCCAGCGGAAACCGCAGCGCCTGCTCCGCGTAGATCGGGAACACATAGGCGGCGAGGTTGCTGATCATGTAATAGACGAAGTACATGGTCAGGCCGGTCAGGAAGACGGGCTGGTACAGCGCACGCAGGTGCAGCACGGGCTTTTCGTGGTGCCACTGCTGCCACAGGAATACGGTTAGCAGCGCCAGCGCGAGCGCGGCGATCAGCGCAACGCGTATCGGATGCGAGAACACGTCGAAACGGGCTTCCGTCAACGTTGCCTGCAGTGCGACGATCGCGACGCCGAACAGCAGCAGTGGACCGAGCCCGGGTCCTTCCACGTCATCGCGGGCTTCCGCGTCCGGGAGCAACAGCCAGGCGCCGATCGTCGCGAGTGCCGCAAACGGCAGCACGCCATAGAAGACGTCCTGCCAGACACCTCGATCGACCAGCTCCGCGGCGAATGCGGGGCCCAGCGCCGAAGCGCTGAAGATGCCGAGCATGAAGATGCGCGAAGCCCTCACACGGTCGGTCTGGCTGAACATCATGTTCACCAGGATCCGGCAGCTCGTGAACAGCGCGCCGCCCCCAACGCCCTGCACGAAGCGGGCCCCCACCATTTGCGTCAGTCCGGTGCTGGTGGCGGCTGCGAGCGTGCCCGCCATGAACAGCAGGAGTGACCCGGTCAGGTAGTAGCGATATCCGAATCGCCGCGCGAGCCAATGCTGCGTCAGGATCATCAGCATGCTCCCGACAGCATAGGCGGCCTGGACCAGCGCGAAGCTGCGCGGGTCCGCGTCGATGCCGCCGATGATATGGCTCGACGCGAACACGAACATGATGTTCTCGAGAAACTCGACGCCGGTAGCCAGGCCCAGCAAGATCATGAGCAACGTCTGCCGCTGCTGGTGGCTGAGCAGGCGCAACCACCTCATGCGGGCGCGCAGCCGATGCCAGGGGTCTGCCTGTGCGGTCACGATGCGTTCGCTCCCAGTGCGGCCAGATGCTGATGTAGCCGACCGAGATCGCGTGTGACGGCTGCCAGACCGGTCTTGCCGATGGGGGCCCAAGCTTCGGCGTAGGCGGCATGGACTGTCGGTGCGGCACGTTTGAGCAAGTCGTGGGCGGCGGGGGTGAGGATGAGCTCGAGGCTGCGCCGGTCGTGCTGCGAAGCCTTGCGCTGGACCAGTCCGCGCGTCTCGAGCCCGTCGATGAGGCGGGTCATCTGAGTGCGTGTGGCATCGATCGTCAGTCCCAGTTCAGACGGTATGGTCGGCTCCATGGCGTCGATCCCCAACATGCTGATGACGAGGTACTGGTTCAGGTCGAGATCATGTACGGCAAGCGCCCGTTCGATATGCTGGCGCAGCAGCCTTGCCGACCTCAGCAATAGCCGCGATGCCAGGATCAGGTCACGGGGCGCTTCCGGATACTCCGCGCAAAAGCGATCAATGCGACGCTCGAATGACATGACTGTATGATTTCATCTGTAATAGTTACGGATGAAACTATATGCGGCGTGCGGACCTTTGGCAAGGTGAAGCGTGAAAGGACTGATTACCGCAATGCCTTCGACAGTTCGCGCAGTGATATGCGCAGCCGGCCAATGACTTCGGTCTGCTGCTGCGTCGTCGGGGCGCCGTAGCGCCATGCCACGTAGCCGTTGGTGAACGCCTGCACCGCGGACGCCGCGCGAGGTAGCACTGCACAGGCGCGAGCGCTGTAGTCCCGCGGCCCTTCTGAGGTATCACGTACGCAGCCGTGCCGCGCCAGCAGCCCACAGAAGCGGTCATAGAGTGTCTGGACCGGATCGGCACGCCGGCGCCGCAGCCAGAGCGGCAACAGTGCGAGCAGACTCAAGGCGGCCAGCCCGCCGACCAGCACCGACGGCAACTTGCCAGCCAGCCCAGCCTGCTCCATCAGTTTTCCTTGCTGGACACGGTCGTACTGCAATACCCAGCGCTGCCACGTATAGCTGAGACCATCGAGACCCCAGCGCAGATCACGCAGCCAGCCCGGTGCCCGCAGATCACGCAATGCTGGGATTTCGTCGCCAGCCAGCGCCGCGTCGACGCCCTGCTCGACCCGGCTGGGTGCGACGGCACCAGTGGGGTCAACGCGAACCCAACCACGCTGTGCGATCCAGACCTCCGCCCAGGCATGGGCATCGGATTGCCGAATCACATAGTGCCGTCCGACCGGGTTCAAGTCTCCGCCCTGATAGCCAGCCACCACACGCGCCGGCACGCCGGCTGCCCGCATCAGGAACACAAAGCTGCTGGCATAGTGCTCGCAGAAGCCTCGGTGCGTTTCGAACAGAAAGCTGTCGACCTGATCTTGGCCAAGGGGCGGTGGAGACAGCGTGTAGGCGAACGGTGCCGCAGCGAAGAGCCGGAGGGCCGCCTGCACGCGCTGCCACGGCTCCGGGTATTCGTTGGCCCACCGCGCAGCCAGTTCGCGGCTGCGCGGATTGCCCTCCGGCAGCGCCAGGGCCCGTCGGAGCGTGCGCTGGGTCAGCGGCTCGGGTACCGCCCCAAATACGGATCGGGCGCGATAGCGCAACGGCCGGTCGACGGGGAGGTTCGTAAAGAACTCGTTATCGATGGAAATCTGCGCATTGAGGTTCGCCGAAATGGCCTGACCACGATCGAGCACGTACAGCCACGACGCCTGCGTTGGCTCGAGCGTGATGTTGTACTCGTGCGCGCCCGGTGCCGCCGAACCTGCAAAGTCGCTGTCGCCGATATCGTCAGGCAGCCCGTCGGCCGGACGCACCGATCGGGACCGGGCCGGCCGCCAGGTCTCGCCGTCGTAATCCCAGAGCACGAACGCGCGCCAGTATAGCGAGGCGGGTGACGGTGCCTCTCCGACGAAGTCGACGCGGAACGCGACGTCGGGCGAACGGATCAATTTGCCGATACTGCCGGGTTTCATCGTGTCGCTGATACCGGTGCGACCGATCGGCTCCGTTTGCGGCAGGCGCCACAAGGGATGGTCTAGGCGCGGGAACAGCACGAACAGGAACACCGCCCACGGTAGCCCGAACAGCGCCATGCGTCCGAGCAACGGCCAGATCGCCAGTCGGCCACGCGCTTCGGGGTGGTGCAATAGCAGCCAGTTGCGGAGGACCCATGCACCGATCGCCATGCTGTAGAGCGCCAGCCAGAATGGCTGATCGGCAAGGTAGAGCGTGAGCAGCAGGTAGAACGAAAGCTGTGTGATGAGCGTGGCATCGCCCAGCGCACGGGTTTCCATCAGCTTGAGCACCACGAAGGCCGCCAGTAGCGCGATGCAGAGTTCGCGTCCCAGATTGCCGCCGGACTGCCAGACCAGCGCGCCAGCCACTACCAGCACCAGTATTGCGGCCAGGCCCACTGTCAATTTGGAAGGCAACGGCGCGCGCCGCTTCCATAGCATCCAGCGCCATGCCAGCAGCAGCACCAGCAGCAGGCTGACCGACACAGGCAGGGTGCGCGCCTGCGGCGCCAGCACCAGCGCAAGCTGGCCGATCAGCATCCCCTGTTCCTGATGGCCGAGGGGCCGGACCGCGACGGTCTTTGCCTTCTTGCTCATCGCGCGCGCCGCTCCGGCCAGAGTGCCAGGGCTTCCAGGCATGCACGCACGTGGGCGGAACCGCGACCCGGCTTGATCTCGACGCCCGGCAGGCGTAACCCGATTTCCGATACCTCACCCGTCATCAGCACCCAGGCACACAGGCGGGACAGCCGCGCTTCCGTGTCCATGGTCGGCGGCAGGGTATTCCAGTCGATCCAGCAACTCGGCTGCTGCGGTGTGTGTCCCGAGCGGGTCAGCCATTTTCCGGTGCGCGCGCTGTGTTTCCAGGCGATGCGATGCAATGGATCGCCGGGCCGGTACCTGCGCAACTGATCGATCCCGTCGTCAGCCGCGAAGCTGGCCGCGCCGTCGTCGGCATCGTCGGATTGAGGGTGCAGGGGTAGCGGAGGCGGGCTGGCTTCCGGCGCGGGATAGACAATGGTGGCAAGTCCCAGGTCGGCATAGCTCCAGACGCGGAAGAGGCCGAACGGAAACCGGCTGGAAAGCGTGACGCGTGGTAACGCCAGTCGTCCGCGCCGGATGGCGGAGAGTCGCACCGGTAACGTGCCACTGGAAACGCCGTCGAGGGTGAGGGCGGCCGTTTCTGTACTGGCATCGGATAGCGGCGTGCGGGCCTCGATCCCGATTCGCGCGGCGGCATCCTGGTTATCGACGTGCAAGGTGAAAATCGCGCACTCACCGACGAATGCCGGTGTGACAGGTCCGGCTGACACGCGCAGATCGAGCAGATTGCGGTAAGCCATCCACATGCAGCCCATGCCGATGCCGGCCAGCAGGAATGTCAGCGCGAAGCCGAGGCTGATCGCATAGTTCAGCGATGTCAGCAGCATGGTGGCCAGCAGCACCGAAAACCCGATGCCGCCGCGTGTCGGCAGGATGTACAGATGCCGGCGGTCGAGCGTGACAACACCGTTGACGGGCGCGCGCTTGCGGCGCAACCACGCGGAGAAGCGTCCCGGCGTCAGGCCAAGGTGATCGGGCGCGGGAAGGGCTGGCCGCGTGGTCATGGGGCGGGGGTGTGTCCGATGACCTCAGGGAATTGCGACGCTGGCCAGCAGGCGAGCCAGTGTATCGGCGCCCTGGTTCAGCGCGACCTGACCCGCGGGCAGAAGCCGGTGCGCGGCCACTGGCTCGAACACTGCCTGGACGTCCTCCGGCAAGACCATCTCGCGCTGATCAAGCAATGCCCAGGCGCGCGCGCAGGCCAGCAATGCGAGTCCGGCACGCGGGGAAAGCCCGGTCACGAAGCTCGATTCGACACGCGTGGCCTGCACCAGCGCAAGCACGTAGTCCACTAGTGCCGGGCTGGCATAGACTTTCTCCACGGCGGTCTGCAGGGCCACGACCTGATCGGCGTCCATGACCGCCTCCGCCTCGTCCTTAATCGCGCCGCCGAGATACAGCACGCGTTCGAACGCGGCGTCGGGATAGCCAAGCGATATCCGCATCGTGAAGCGGTCGAGCTGCGATTCCGGCAGCGGATGGGTGCCGATCTGCTCGAGCGGATTCTGGGTGGCGATGACGAAGAATGGGGCCGACAGTGTCTCGGTGATGCCGTCATGTGTGACCTGCCGCTCGGCCATGGCTTCAAGCAGCGCGCTCTGGGTCTTGGGTGGCGCACGGTTGATCTCATCGGCCAGCACGACCTGCGCGAACACGGGGCCGTGATGAAAATGGAACTCCCCCGTCTCGCGCTTGAAGATCGACACGCCGACCAGATCGGCGGGCAGCAGGTCGCTCGTGAACTGCACCCGCTGATATTGCAGCCCGAGCGTGCGGGCCAGCGCATGCGCCAGGGTGGTCTTGCCGACCCCGGGCACGTCCTCCAGCAGCAGGTGACCGCCAGCCAGAATGCAGGCCAGGGCGAGCCTGACCTGGCGCGGTTTGCCCAGCACGATACGACCCAACTGGGTTTGCACCTCGGTCAGCGAGGCGGCGATCTTGGGTCGGGCAGTCACGATGGCGCTCTTTGGGGTCGGGTTGGAGGCAGTGGCCGGATTCTTGCCGTCGGCCGCGCAAGGGTCCGGCCATTGTAGCGGCGCACGGGTCGCATCGGACAGTGGGATTCCGCACGTAGGGGGGTCTGAAAGTATGGCGATCCCGTGGCGAATTCTCGAAATCAGGCGCCAGCCCGCGCCGGATTTCGCGGCTTCTGGCATCATCGACCTTGTTGGCGACTTGCCACTTTCAGATTTTTCTCCTCCGCTGCAATGACTGCCCCGCAACACCACGCGTCTGGCGCGTCCGCTTCCCTCGACTTCGATTCTTCCGCCCCGCTCGCCGATCAGGCCGCGCTGGCCAGTCTGGCACGCGAATTCCACGCGGGTGGCTATATCGTGCTGCGCAAGTTCGCGAGCGAAGCCACTTGCGCGGCGCTGGAGGCGGTGACGCGAGAGCAACTGGCTGCCGCGGTGCCGCCGGTCGAGTTCGAGGCCGATCTGGGTTATCCGGGGGCGCCGGCCACGCGAGAAGCGGCAGGCGGGCATACGGTGCGACGCTTGCGTCAGGCCTATGGTCGCGACGAGGTGTTCCGCCGCTGGGCGAGCGATCCGGCTGTGGTGGCCACCGTCGAGGCACTGCTCGGCGAGCCGGCCCGCCTCACGCTGGCCCATCACAACTGCGTGATGACCAAGCATCCGCACTACGGCAGCCAGACCGGCTGGCATCGCGATACCCGCTACTGGTCGTTCGTCAAAAGCGACCTGATCACGGTGTGGCTGGCCCTGGGCGATGAAGATGAGCGCAATGGCGTGCTGCGCGTCATTCCGGGCTCGCACCGCGCGAAGCTCGACCCCGCGCAGCTGGATCCGGCGGAGTTCCTGGTCGAGGCGCATCCTGCCAGCCAGCAGTTGCTCAAGGGCACCATGCCGCTGGCGCTGCATCGTGGCGACGTATTGATGTTCGACAGCCGGCTGTTCCATGCCGCGGGTCGCAATGATTCCGAGGCGGTCAAGCTGTCGGTGGCGTTCGCGTATTTCGGAGCGAGCAATCGGCCGGTTGCCGGCACGCGGTCGGCGGAGTTTGGCAGTGTGGAGTTGCCGCCCACGACGCTCTGATGTGCTCCGATGCGCTCTGAGGCGCTTCATCCACATCGCGGCCGATTCGCCGGCAAATAAAAACCGCCCCTCGGGGCGGTTTTTATTTGGGTGCGCGGTGCGCTCAGACGGTCTTGCGGTGGGCGTTCGTGCCGCGGAACAGCGCCAGCACGTCAGCGAATCGGAACGGCAGCAACGGCGTGGTGTGCCGAACGGCGTCACGGCGTGCGAAGTGGCTCAAGAGCTGCTCGCCCACCGGACGGTCGAAATACGAAGCATCCGGGTATTGCATGATGGTCATTCCCAATTGTGGTTAACATCAGACTACAGTATACACAAAATTGGTGCAGTGCGCCATTTCGTGGTGCGCACCATGGTATTGCTTGCCACGATGGGAATGCCGGACAGCCCGGCACCGGTGCGAGATGCACCGGACCGGTCCACGGATTGGGTAACTCGGAAAGAAGCGGAAGAGGCCGAAGAAGCCGAAAAAGCTGAAAAAGCGGGAGGGGGAGAGCGTCAGGCCGCCTTGTTGGCATCCGCGGATGCGGATGCTGCCGTCGGGTCGGGATTCATGGCCTCGACGGCCTTGGCCGCGCTGTAGACGTGTCGCGTGGCCAGCAGCGATGCCAGGTCGGCGTCGCCGGCAATCACGGCCTGAAGGATTTGCGCGTGTTCGTCCCAGTTGGTGCGCGCGCGGGTCAGGTTGGCCGGTGCGAACAGCAGTGCCGTGCGTTCGCGCAGCGACCGCATCATTTCCTGGAGCACACTGTTTGCGGCAATGGTGCCCAGTACCTCGTGGAAGCGCGAATTCAACTCGACAAAGCGCTCCGTCTGACCGCCGTCGACAGCGTTATTGCCTTCCTTCAACACCTTTTCGAGTTCCTGGATCAATGCCGGGTCGCGGCGCTGGGCGGCCAGCTTGGCATTGAGGCCTTCCAGCGTGGCGCGCACTTCCACCATCTCGCGGGCGATATTGGGTGACAGCCGCGCCACCGAGGCGCCACGGCGTGGCTCGATGTGCACCAGACCTTCGGCCGCCAGCGCGCGCAGTGCCTCGCGCACCGGAATGCGCGACACCCCCAGCTCCAGCGACAGCGTGTTTTCCACCAGCCGCTCGCCGGGCTCGTACTGGCCGCCCAGAATGCGCTGGCGCAGCGTATCGGTGACAAGCGCGAAAAGCGGGGAATGCTGGGCACCAAGGCTGGCAGCCGGGGCATCCGGAATCTGGCTGTAGGCACTGGCAGTGGCGTCGTTCATGGTCGGGATCGGCCGTCGGAATTCGGTGGACGCCGCTGCGCTGGGCCACGGCGTGAATGCCGCTATTGTATACCGTCACCCCCTTAATGCAGACATAGGGTAGACATTGAGATGCGCGTTCTCGTGCCGGTGTCAGCCCGGCGCGTGCTGGAACGTGAATCCGTCGGAATAGATGAATGGCGCCTGCGCGCCCAGCACCATGAATGTCTGTTTGGCGTCGTGGATCATGTTCGGAGAGCCGCACAGATAGATCGCGTGTTCGGACAAGTCGCCGATATCGGCCGCCACCGCGTCGTGCACATAGCCACGCCGACCCTGCCACGCATCGTCCGCGCGTGACAGCACCGGCACGTACTGGAAATCGTAGAGCCGCTCGCCCCACCGGGCAATCTCGTCATGGAGATAGAGATCCGCTGCCGAGCGCATCCCCCAGTAGAGCCACACGGGCGGACAGTCCGGATCATCCATCAGCGCTTCGAGCATGCTCTTGATCGGCGCGAGCCCGGTGCCGGTGGCCACCATCAGCAGCGGCCGGTAGTCTTCCTTGCGCAGGCTGAAGCTGCCGTGCGGGACTTCGACGTCGAGCTTGTCGCCCGGCCGCAGTTGCGGAAGCTGCCCCGTGGTGAAGCGTCCGCCCGCGATCTGCCGCACGTGGAAGTCCACCGTGTTTCCGTTCGGGGCCGATGCCATCGAGAAGCTGCGATGGCTGCCGTCCTCGAGCAGGATCTTCATGTACTGGCCCGGTTCGAACACGAACACCTCGTCGTCGGACAACGCGAGCCGCAGATGCAGCACATCGGGTCCGAGCGAGGTGATGGCCTGCACCGTCGCGGTGGTACGCCGCGCCGGAATCGCGGGTTCCGCAGCGCGCGCGGTGCTGATGACGAGGTCGCCGGCGGGCCGGGCCTGGCAGGCCAGCGCGAAGCCGGCCGCGTCTTCTTCCTCGGTCAGTCCCATCGGGAATTCTTCATAGGTCACGGCACCGTCGACCACGCGCACGCGACACGTGCCACAGCCGCCGAAGGTGCATTCGTGCGCCAGGCTGACACCGCAGCGCAGGGCGGCATCGAGCACGGACTCGCCGGGCGCCACCATGAAAACCTGCTGCGTTTCCGCAATCTCGACCCGATAGGACATGATGACTCCTTCCCTGGTTACTTCTTGATATCGGCCTGGGCCAGCACGGTCAGGTCTTCCGCCGCCAGCAGGTCGCGCAATGCTTCGAGCGCGGCCACGCCGCACGCGGTGTCTTGCTCGCCGTTGCCGCCGGACAGGCCCACGCCGCCGATCACCTCGCCATTGACCACGATCGGGTAGCCGCCCACGAACACGGCAAACTTGCCGTCGAAGCTCCACTGGATGCCGAAGGCCTCATTGCCGGGCAGCGCGGGGCCGTTGGGCGGCGTGTTGAACAGGTGGGTCGAACGCTTGTGGCCGGCGGCCGTGAAGGCCTTGTTCCAGGCGATCTGCGGTCCGGTGATGCGGGCGCCGTCCATGCGTTCGAGCAGCAGCGGGTAGCCGCCGTCGTCGACGATGCAGATGGATTCCAGCACGCCGATTTCCTCGGCCTTGCGAATGGCCGCGGCCACCATGTGGCGGGCTTCCTTCAACTCGAGCTTGATGGCTTTCTTCATGTTCGTAATCCTTCAGGTGCCTTCTCAGATGCCTTGGTAGACGGTCTTGATCTGCGTATAGAACTCGAGGCCAGCGCGTCCCGATTCGCGGAACGTCGAGGTGCTCGAGCGCTTGAGACCGCCAAATGGCGCGTTGACCAGGTTGCCCGTGGTGGTGCGGTTGATCTTGACCGTGCCTGATTCGATATCGCGCGTGAAGTCGTGCATGTAGCGCGGATTGCGCGTGGCGATGGCGGCGGACAGACCGTACTCGGTGTCGTTCGCCTGGGCGATGGCGTCCGCGTAACTCTCGACTTCGATGATCGCCAGCACCGGCCCGAAGATTTCCTCGCGGGCAATGCGCATCGACTGGGTCACGTCGGTGAACACGGTCGGCGCAACGTAGTAGCCGTGCGAGAAATCGCCGTCGGACAGCTGCTCACCGCCGCACAGCAAGGTCGCTTCCTGCTTGCCGATGGCGATGTAGCTCAGCACCGTTTCCAGTTGCTTGCGCGTGGCCAGCGGGCCGAGGTCCATCCCGGCCGTCATGCCGCTGCCAATCTTCAGCGCCTTGACCTTGGCCACCAGCTTCTCGGTGAATGCCTGTTTTACCTCGCGCATCACCAGGATGCGGCTGGTGCCCGTGCACGCCTGGCCCGACAGCGACAGGCCGCCCTTGACTGCCAGGTCCACCGCGCGATCGAGATCGGCGTCTTCCATGACGATCAGCGGATTCTTGCCGCCGAGTTCCATCTGCGTGCGCGTGGTCATCGGCACGGACTTGTGAATCTGCTCGCCGGCGGAGGTCGATCCGGTGAACGAGACCGCGCGGACCTCGCGCGATTCCACGATGGTCGGGCCCACTTCGGCGGCGCTGCCGGTCAGGAAGTTCAGCACGCCTTTCGGAATGCCGGCGCGGACGAATGCTTCGGCCAGCCGGTAGCCGGACAGCGGCGCGTCGGACGAGGGTTTGAACACCACGGTGTTGCCCGTGATCAGCGCGGGTGCGATCTTGCGCGCCGGGATCGACACGGGGAAGTTCCAGGGCGCGATCACCGTCACCACACCCAGCGGCTCGCGCAGGCTGTAGACGAGCATGTCGGGATCATCGTTCGGATAGCTTTCGCCGCTGAACGTCTGACCCTCCACGGCGTAGAAGCGCAGGGTCTGCGCAGAGCGCATGACCTCGTCGCGCGCCAGGTTCAGCGCCTTGCCTTCCTCGCGGGTCAGTTCGGCGGCGATGGTGTCGGCGTTGGCTTCCAGATGCGCGGCCGCATCGTTGAGGATCTTCGCGCGCTTGCCGATCGGGGTCTTTTTCCATCCGTCGAACGCGGCTGCGGCAGCGGCCACAGCGGCGGCGGCGTCGCGCGCGTCGGACGCGGCGTGGCGGCTGACGATGTCGCGTGTGTCGGCGGGGTTGACGTTATCGACGGTACGGCCGCTGGCGCTGTCGCACCATTCGCCATCGATGTAGTTGCGGTACGTCTCGGTCATCTTGCGGGGGCCTTGAACTGGGATCGGGACACCGGACGCGGCTCGCGCGCGTCCGGGGCGTACTGCTTGCGCAACTCAGGCTGCGGCTTGTGCCTTGGTGTCGACGTAGTCGTAATAGAGCGCCGTCGTGTACAGCAGGCGCATCTGGGCGCCGATTTCGCAGATCTTCAGGCAGCGTTGCTGCAGCTCGGGCGTGTTGGCGTGCTCCAGCACGATCTGGTAGCCGCGCTCACCGTGGATCTCGTCGGACACGATGTGGAGGTCGAAGAACTCGACTTCCTCGTCGGTGAAGCCATACTTCTCGCGCAGCGTCGGCGTTTGCTTGCGATAGATCGACGGCACTTGCGATTCCAGGCCCACCACCAGGCCAGCCACGGCCACCACCGGGTCTTCGCGCATGGCCACGGCGTAGCACCAGCTTTGCAGGCCGCGCGTGGTCGGCGACATGTTGTCCGGGCTCACCACACGTTCGCGCGTGGTGCCGCAGGCTTCGGCAAAGCGGATCAGCAGATCGGTATGGCGGTCGCCGCCGATCTCTTCCTCGTACATATTGGCCAGCAGGAAGTCCTTGGCCTCGGTCATGTGGTCGGGCGTGCGAGCGTAGATGTAGCCCAGGTAATCCGCAAACGGGCCGACGTAGTGATAGTGGTTCTCTGCCCAGCGCGCCAGATGCTCGCGGCTCAGTTCGCCGCTGGCCCAGGCCTTGCTGAAGGGGGCCTGGTTAGCGCTCTTGCCCTTGATCGCGTTTTCGAGCGCGGTGCGGAATTCTTCACGGTTCATCAGTTCGGCCATGTTGGGGCTCCTGTTTTGACGAGGTCGGTTGGGGTTGGTCACCACGGCTCGCTGAGCGGTGTCGCGGCGTTTTCGGGTTTGTATACTTCCTACACTTTCGTTGGGCCGACAAAAATGCCGCGCGCGGCGGCAGGTTCATCGGAATAGGTTCAGGCAGCCGCGGCTTGGGCGGCGGTGATGCGTTGATAGGCAATACCGGCCAGCGCGACATCCTCAAGTCCCACGCCGACCGACTTGTAGATCAGGATGTCGTCGGCATGCTTGCGCGTGGGCGCGGTGTCTAGCAGTACATCGGCCAGTTCCACGATCTTCTCGTCCGGCAGCACCGCCTTGTCGGCGAGCACCAGGTCGCCGGCCTCCCGCAACGACTGCGGGCGCCATTCGACCACCACTGCGGACGCGCGTGACAGCGCCACATCGTCCAGCTCGCGTGTGTGCGGCAGGCTCGAGCCGATCGCCGCGATGAACGTGCCCGGCTTGACGATGGCGCCAGGGAACAGTGGCGTGGTCGAGCGCGAGGCCGTGACGATGATGTCTGCCGCTGCGGCCGCTTCCTCGGCCTGCGCGAATGACACGGAAACGCCGCATTGGGCAGACAGGCGCGTGGCGGCCTCCGCATCGGCATACGGATCACAGATCAGGATGCGCTGGAGCGGCAGTGCGGCCGACAGTTGCAATGCGTGCTGCACGCCCTGTGTGCCCGCGCCGAACAGCGCCAGGGTTTGCGCATCGGGGCGCGCCAACCGCTTTGCGGCCAGCACGGTGCAGGCCGCAGTGCGCAGCCGCGTGATGGCGCCAGCGTCGAACGAAGCCAGCGGGCGTCCGTCAACCGTCGAAAACAGCAGGATGACAAACGAGAACTGACCGGCGATCGTCGTGTAAACCTTGGCGCCGGCTACCTGCTGATCCGGGATTACCGCGCCAAGCGTCGAAAGTTTCACACCGCCGGCCTCGGTGCGGATGCGTTCCTGCATGGCGGCCTGCCCGCGGCCAAAGCTGCGGAAGGCGTCGAGCATCGCGGCCTGCGCATCGGCGGCCGTGACGTGGCGATCGATCAGGGTGTCGGTGATATGGAGCATAGGGGCGTCTTGTTTGTATTTCGGTATACAGTCTACACAATGCCTCAAAAAGTGCTAGCCCCTTTTCACGAAATTCGTCGGCGCCGAACTGGTGCCAAATGCGCATATTCCGTGCGCCAGAGCGGAAAATCGCCCCTCTTTTGGGGATTTCCCTAGGCGTGGTAATTTCTGCTTGTGTCAGAGGATATGCGGAATATAGTATACAACTCGTAGTGAAAACAGAAATTCATATCCGCCCCCACAAGGGCCTCCATAACAGGGGAGCCTCATGCATCAAACCGTAGAGATCGGCCTGGCACACTGGGTGTATTTGCTAGGCGTGGCCGTGATCGTGCTGACCATGATCATGCGTGCCAACGTCGTGGTGCCGTCGATCATCGGCACGTTCCTCGTGATACTGGCCATCACTGGCAGTCCGGTCACGGCACTGGGCGGCATCTTCTCCGCGAGCCTGGTCGCGGCGAAGGAACTGTTCAATATCTTCCTGGTGATTGCCTTCATGACGGCGCTGCTCAACGCGCTGAAGTCATTGCGATCCGATGTCCGGATGGTCGAGCCGTTCCGCGTGGTGATGAAGAACGGTCACAGCGCCTATTTCATCCTGGCGGGCATCACCTACGTGATCTCGCTGTTCTTCTGGCCGACGCCGGCTGTGCCGCTGGTTTCCGCCATCTTGCTGCCGGCCGCGATTGCCGCCGGGCTGCCGCCGTTGGCGGGGGCCATGGCCATTGCCATTGCCGGTCAGGGCATGGCGTTGTCGTCGGACTATGTGATCGGCGTGGCACCTGGCATCAGCGCCAAGGCGGCTGGCGCGGCGGTCAGCGCGGCGGTGGTGGCGGATCGCGCGCTGATCCTGTCGATCATCACGGGTGGCATCGCGCTCACGCTGGCCTATCTGTCGATGCGCCGTCATATCGTTCCCGCCAGCGGCGCGTTGCTCGACCGCTGGCAGGCGCGTGCCACCGGTGTGGACACCGCAGTGGAAGCCACCGGTACCTTCGACAAGGCCGAGATCGCACGTGGCACCTCGCACGAGGAGCCGCTGGACACCGACGCCAATATCGAACGCAGCCTGGCGATGGTGGCCCAGCGCCGCGTGAAGTGGTCGAAGTTCTTCGCCGTGCTGACGCCGCTGGCCTTTGCCTGCGTTGTGACGCTGATGGTGCTGCCGAAGATCTCCTCGGGCATGGTCGATCTCAAGGGCGGTGCGGCCGCTGCGCTGGTGGGTGGCGTGGCTGCAGTGCTGATGATGCTGGCGACGCTGGCCGCCGAAGGCCCGCGCAAGATGCTCGACACGTGCCCGGAGCACATCACCGATGGCTTCGTCTTCGCGTTCAAGGCAATGGGCTCGGTGCTGCCGATCGCGGGCTTCTTCTTCGTTGGCGCGGGCGAGACCGCCGCGCAGATTCTCGGCGTCGACACGGGCCGCGCGCCGAGCCTGCTGTTCGAACTGATCCAGGCCTACCAGCACATGATTCCCGACAACCACGTGCTGGTGGCGTTCGGAGTGCTTCTGGTCGGCATGATCACCGGCATCGACGGATCGGGTTTTGCCGGACTGCCGCTGACCGGCACGCTGGCCGGCGCGCTTGGTCCCGTGGTCGGCTTCGACTCGGCCACGCTGGCGGCCGTCGGCCAGATGGGCGCGGTCTGGACCGGTGGCGGCACGCTGATCGCCTGGTCGTCCCTGATTGCCGTGGCCGGATTTGCGCGTGTGCCGGTACTGGATGCCGTGCGGGCGCTGCTGCTGCCAGTGCTGGCCGGCCTGTTCGTCTCCACCATCTGCGCGATGCTGATCTGGCACTGAGCGCGTGGCGGACATCCCAATTGCCCATTCATTGATTGCGGAAAGCAGAGCTATGCCGAAAGTTGTCTTTCACAAGAACGGCCAGGTCTTCGTTGACGAGGTCAAGCCAGAAACCAACCTCGTGGTGCGCGCGGGCATCAAGCAGTTTCCATATCCGAACCTGCGCTACGAATGCGGCATGGGCAAGTGCTCGAAATGCGCGTGCCGCGTGCTGTCCGGCGCGGAGCATCTGCCGCCGCCGAACTGGAAAGAGAAGAAGCAGCTCGGCGACCGGCTCGATCAGGGCTTCAGGCTGACCTGCCAGATCTGGCTCACGCACGACATCGAGCTTGAGCAGGAAGAACTGGCTGCCTGAAGGATGACATGAGCGAGCAATGACCGAGGGAACCAGCGGATGAACCAAGCCATGTACGTGATCCTGACCAGCAAACCGGGCCAGTTCCGCACCGAGGCCGTGCCCGGCGTGGACCCGGTGGAGACGTGGGAGTACCTGTTCTACGGGCGCTGCACCGCCACGTTCGTGATTGCCGAGCTATCCGATACCCAACACCCGTTGAAGGTGCGTGTCATCGACGAGGCGGACAAATCCGCCGAGGTCGTCAATCACGTGCCGACGAAATTCCTCGAGCGCTTCGACACGCTCGACGCTGCCCGCACCGCGCTGCAATCGCTGGCGCATTTCGGCAGCATGGACCTCTCCCTAAGGAAGCAATGATGCAGGCCCAGACTGACATCGGCGACATCGACGCCGGCGCCGCCGTGCCCGATACCGATACCCCGCCCAAGCCCCGGACGATCGAAATCACGTTCGTGACCAACGGCGAAAAGACCGTCAACGCGCCGGAGAACAGCAATCTGCTGCGCGTGTCCCTGCGCGAGCAAGGCGGCATTCCGTTCAAGTGCGGAGGGGGGATCTGCGGCACCTGCAAGTGCCGCATCGAACGCGGGCTGGAACACACCGACGCGGTCAAGCCGAAAGAGCGCAAGCATCTCAGCGACGACGATCTGCGCGCTGGCTATCGCATGGCTTGCCAGACGTTCGTGAAGGGGGATATCGCGGTTTCCTGGTAACCGCGGGGGGGCGGGCGCCCTGGCCCTCAGGTACGCAGCCCCACCATCGCCGAAATCTTGCCCGCCGCTTCCAGCAGCGGCGGCAGGAAGCGCTCCACCATCTCCTGCGCGCTCGTGCGATTGGCCTGGCCGCTGATGTTGATCGCGGCGATGACCTGACCGCCGCGATTCCGGATCGGGGCGGACAGCGAAACCAGCCCTTCCTCCAACTCCTGGTCGTTCTGCGCCCAGCCGCGCTCGCGAATCTCGCCAATCAGCGTCTTCAGTTCGCCGATATCGGTCACGGTGCGGCGCGTGCGTGGCCGCAGGTCCGACGCGTGCAGCACGCGATCGAGTTCTTCCTGATCCAGTCCCGACAGCAGCACGCGTCCCATCGACGAACAGTAGGCCGGCAGGCGGCTGCCGATCGACAGGTTGATCGTCATGATCTTGCGTGCGGGCACGCGCAGCACATAGACGATTTCCGTCCCGTCCAGCACCGAGATCGAGCAGCTTTCATGGACCGATTGCGACAGCGCTTCCATGATCGGCTCGGCCAGATTCCAGAACGGCATCGACGTCAGATAGGCGAAGCCGAGATCGAGAATCTTTGGCGTAAGCCGGAACAGCCGGCCGTCATTCTGCACGTAGCCGAGCCCCACCAGCGTGAGCAGGATGCGTCGCGCGCCGGCGCGCGTCAGGCCGCTGGCCTGGGCGATCTCGGTCAGCGTTTGCGCGGGGTGGCTGGCATTGAAGGCGCGAATCACCGACAGGCCGCGTGCGAAGGACTGCACGTAGCTGTCGCTTGGCTTTTCGGTGGCGCCGGCTACGGGCGCGCGGGACGTTGCGGTATCGGCTGGGTTCGCCATCGATCGGAACATCGGCGTCGATGCGCCGGAATTGGCTCGGAAAGGCCGAAAGGGTAGAGGAAATGCGCCGGCTTTGCCAGTCTGATGCATTTGCGGCCGGTACCGGGGTGCCCGGGCACGCTGACGAGACATATCTGTCTATCGCATAATGTGCGTCCGCACAATGGTGGACAGATAGTCGGGACAACAAGGGTCAGCAAAGGAAACAGGGTCCGGTGAACGAAACAATTCAGTGGAACGATTGGGAGGCATTCTGCTGCGTGATCGAGCAGGGCACATTCACGGCGGCAGCCGCGGCACTCGATTGCCCGAAGTCGCGCGTCTCGGCGGCAGTGGCCCGACTGGAAACGGCCATCGGCGCCAAGCTGCTGGAGCGCACCACGCGCCGCATGCGGCTGACCGACGCTGGCGGCGCGGTCTATCGCGACGTCGCGCCGCTGTTCGCGCGACTGCGCGAGATCCGGCAGGAGACCCTGGCCCGCGAGGAGCGTGTGCAGGGGATGCTGCGCATCGCCACGCCTTATGAGTTCGGCGCCCAGCAACTCGGCGGTGTGATCTGTCGGACACTGGCGGCGCACCCCGCGCTCGACATCACGGTGGAGATCTCCCAGGGCTTGGTTGATCCGATCCGCGAAGGCTTCGACATCGCCTTCGTCACGGTGGATACCGACCTGCCGGATTCCGGCACCATCGCCCGACGCATCTGGCATATAGAAAGGGGCCTAGTGGCGGCACCGTCGCTGGCGGCTAGCCTGCCGGCGCAGATGCAGCCGGAAGATCTGTCACACATGCCGACGTTGGCCACACCCGGTGTCTCGGTATGGGAGTTCTCGCGGGATGGGGAACGTATCTCCGTGCCGATTCGTCCGCGAATGCAGACCTATAACGCAGAACTGCGTATGCAGGCCGCGCTGGCTGGAATCGGGATCGCGCGTGTGCCGATGGCAGCCGCGGAGGCGGAGATTGCGCAGGGCAGGCTGGTGCGGATGATGCCCGACTGGCCGTTGCCACCGCTGAGGGTCTTTGCGTTACTGCCCGACCGTCGCTTGCAGCCGCGCAAGGTGCGCGCATTCATGGAAGCGATTGAATCGATGATGGGGGCCGATCTCGATGATCTCGGGCAGTAACTTGCGCTGTGTACTGCTGACGGGGCAGGGGGAGCGCCCCGTCTGACTTGCCTGGATCAGGCAGGCGAGGCTCAGGCGCCTTCGCTGTAGACGTCGCGCTTTTCGGTCACGCCACGCGCGCCTTCGGTGTAGACATCACGCTTCTCGGTCACGCCGCGCGCGCCTTCCGTGTACACGTCACGCTTTTCGGTGACGCCACGGGCGCCATCCAGGTACGGGTCGACCTTGCGGGCGATGCTTCCGTCCAGGCGGGCCAGATCCGAATTGAACTCCGATGCTTGGGCGGCGGTGGCGCCGACAGACAGGCCGATGGCGCAAAGCAGGGAGAGTGCGAGGGTCTTCATGGTTGTGCTTTCCTACTATTTTTGGCAGTGATCGCGGTGGGTTCCGCGGTGCCTGTAATGTAGGCTTCAGCAGGCACAGGAAAAAGGGAGAATCCTCGACAGACTGTCCAACGATTTGGACAATAAGGGTTTTCCCTATGGTTCCTGTCTGTGGTAGCGTGGCGCCCCGGGCACTTGTCCTATCGGGTGCGCCATCGCTTTAGAAATGGCGTTCAGGCCACTCCACGGCTGACGTTGGCGATCACCATTAGCAGGATCTGGGCGATCACGAACAGGATCAGCGGAGAGATGTCAAAGCCACCCAGGCGCGGCACCACGCGCTGGATCGGGCGCAGCAGCGGGGCGGTCAAGTGCCAGATTGGCGCCGCCAGCGGCGAGTTGGGATTCACCCACGACAGCACCGCCATCAGCAGCGTCACCCACATCACCATGCTGATGCCCCACTTGAGCATGCTGAGCACGCCCAGCGCCAGGATCACCGGCAGGAATCCGAGCGGATCGGCGCCGAGCACCAGCGCGCGGCAGAGCAGGAACGCCACGGCGGTCAGATAGGCCGCGAAGACGGTGGCCCAGTCGATGCCACCCAGGCCAGGAATGATGCGGCGCAGGGGGCGGACGATCCAGTCCGTCACCTGGAACACGCCCTGGGACACAGGATTGCGCGAAGGCAGCCGGGACAGTTGCATCCACAGGCGCAGCAGCAATGCCATGCCAAAGAGCGTGAAAACAGTATCGAGCAGGAACAGGATGATTTCCGTGAACATCGGGCGGATTTCCGTTTTGCGGTTATAGGGTGTCGGCAACCGCACAGATTCTGCCATACCGCGCCGGGACCCAAAGCGTCGAAGTACGGGCGGGATTGCCGGGCAATGCGCGCCAGCGCACGGCGGCGCCTGCGGGCGCACCTCCTATAATGGGCGGCCGGTCCACCAACGTTCTCGCTGATCCGACATCCATGCCACGCAAGTCTGCCCAAGCCAGGGCCTCCGAAGAAGCCGCCGTGCTGCACAAGCAGGACTTCGAAGCACTCTCCGATTTTCGTTACCAGTTGCGCCGCTTCCTGCGTTTCTCGGAGGAGGCCGCGCGCGCCGAAGGCGTGACCGTCCAGCAGTATCTGCTGATGCTGCATATCCGCGGATGCCCGGACAAGAACTGGGCTTCGGTGGGCGAACTGGCCGAGCGCCTGCAGGCCAAGCAGCATGGCGTGGTGGCGCTGGTCAACCGGTGCGAGGCCGCCGGACTGGTCAGCCGCAAGATCAATCCCGACGATCGCCGCGTGGTGCAGATTCATCTGCTGGCCAAGGGCGAGCGTTGCCTGAACCGCCTGGCGGCACTGCATCGCACGGAACTGGAATCGCTGCGCAACACGTTCCGCGTGGCGCGTATCACGGCGTTCAACGACGACGGCGCCGAGCGCATCTGATCGACCTCCCGCATGGAGGCGATGAGGTGATGACGCGATGATGCGGTTACAGGCGGTTACCCATCACAATCTCCGGTGACACCTGCGGCCGGACGACGGCACTAGACTCCCGCGCAATACCAATACGCGCATCGACGCAGGAGCCTTCATCATGTCTTTCCCGTTCCGTCCGGTTGTGTTGGCCGCGCTCGCCGCGAGCGCCCTGGCTGGCTGCGCCGCGCCATATGGCGGCTATGGCGATGGCTACGGGTCGGGCTATGGCGGCTCCTACGGCTCTTCCGGCTCGTCCGGCTCCTACGGCAGCACCGCATACGGTGGCGCCTCGTATGGCAACGCTGGCTATGGTGGCAGCGGTACGCAGGTCAGCGGTGGCTACCCCGCCTATCCGCAGCAGCAGGGCTACCCTCAACAGCAGGGATATCCTCAGCAGCAAGGCTATCCCCAGCAGCAGACCTACCCGCAACAGCAGACCTATGACCAGTACGCTTACCCGTCGCAGCCTTCCGCGCCGCAGGGTGGGAACTACGACGGCAGCTATAACAACGGCTACAACGACCAGTACGCCGTGCGTTATGGATGGGTGGAGTCGATCGAGCAACTGGCCGGTCAGCCGGCCGACACGAGCGGCGCCGGTGCCGTGATCGGCGGTGTCGTGGGTGGTCTGCTGGGTCACCAGGTGGGCGGCGGCCGCGGGAATACCGTCGCAACGATCGGTGGCGCGGTGGCCGGCGCGCTGGCCGGCAATGAAGTGGAGAAGCGCTCCGGCACCACGCCGGCGGCTTTCCGCGTGCGCGTGCGCACTAACGACAACGTCTACGTGACCGTGACGCAGAACAGCCCGTACAACCTGCGCACGGGCGATCGCGTCAAGATTCAGAACGGCGTGGCGATGCCGTATTGAGCGCGCGGCGTCCGCTGCGGCAGTTGAAACCGTCGAAGACGTACTGCGCAGCGGAACGGCGGCTACATTGAAGCGTCAGGACAGCGCGTTGGTCAGGAACGTCAGCGCGCGGCCATGCGCGAGCGCCGCCGAACGCTGGTGGTACGAACCACGCGCCCAGCAGTTGAAACCGTGGTCGGCCTGGTCATAGACGAAGACCTCGACACCGCGCTTGCCCGCCACAGCCTGACGCACACGTTCGACGTCCTCGGGCTTGATGTGGGCGTCGAGCGCGCCATAGTGGAACTGCACCGGGACGTTGAGCGCTTCTGCTTCCTTGAGGTTGTTCTGGATACCGCCGCCGTAGTACGGCACCGCCGCATCGACCATGCCGCGCGCGGCCGCCATGTACGACAGCAGCCCGCCAAAGCAGTAACCCACTGCCGCCACCTTGCCGCCGGCGCCGATTTCCGCGCGCAGCGCCTTGGCCGTCGCACCGATGTCGGATACGGCTTCCTCCAGGTTCACGGCCTGGCGCAGCTTCATGGCCTCTTCCCAGTCCTTGCCCGAGTAGCCAAGTTCCACGCGCGGCGCCGTGCGCCAGAACACGTCCGGCGCCAGCACCACGTAGCCGTCGGCGGCGTACTGGTCCGCTACGGAGCGGATGTGCTCGTTGACGCCGAAGATCTCCTGGATCAGCACGATGCCCGGGTTGCCCGGCTGCTTGCCTGCTGGCGGCAGGCTCAGGTAGGCGTCGAAGCTGCCATCGGGGGTATCGATACGAATCCAGCGGCTATTGGTGGTCATGGTCGGAAACTCCGGGGTGAAGTGTTCAGAGGGTGGGGAACCAGGGCGCAAGTTTGCCACCGGTAAGGCAATCGTGCAGCGGACCACGCGATACATGGGTGCGGGTCCGCGCAAAAAAACCGGCATCCGGGGGACGGATGCCGGCATTGGCCGGGCGACAGCCGGGCCTCATATGTGCCCGTGTGGCTTACCAGCGCATCTGGACGTTCTTCTCGCCCGGACTCAACGTGGCGTGCTTCGACATGCCTTCATAGGTCGCCACCACCTGATAGGACGCACGCGGCCCGCGGATCAGGCAGCGCGGCCCGGTGGACCGGAACTCGGCCACTTCCTTGCCGTTCTTCATCAGCTTGACGTTCACGTCGGACAGGTACTCGCCCCGTCCGCCTTGTGTGAACAGCAGACCCATGTCGTAGTTGCGGGCCTCGCTGCGCATTTCGGCCTGCTCGTCCGCGGCAACCCCGCCGCAGACATAGGTGATCGGCCCTGACGTCGAACTCGTGATGTCCGCACGCGCCGCCATGGCGGCACCCAGTGACATCACAGCGACGCCAACCGCGCACAAGTTGCGCGCGCGCTGGCGCATGGCAATCTGTTCTGTTCTCATCGCTTCCTCCTGCCAGGTAAAGCGGATGCGATGACGATGATGGAGACACGTGTTGAACTTTCGCACTCCGGGGCCGAGCTGGTGGCCCGTCGCGCATCCGAGGTTACTCGTCTCAAGTACATACCCGTACGCACGCCGGGAATGTCAGTGTTTGGCTGATCCTGATGCCGGACAGACCAGACGGGATTTGGGGAGAGTGCAGGCGCGTGCCTATCATGAAGGGATATGACGCGTGCCGCGCATGAAGCCGCGCAGCATGTGCCGGGTCACAGTCACACTCACCCATGCACAACAGGAGACGGATCATGTCCAACCACACCTACAAGCTGGTCGAGATCGTCGGGTCGTCGGCGGACGGCAGCGATGCCGCCATTCGCAATGCGCTGGCAAAGGCCTCGGAGTCCATCAAGAACATCGACTGGTTCGAGGTCGTGGAAACGCGTGGCCATGTGCAGGATGGCAAAGTCGCGCACTTTCAGGTGACGCTCAAGATCGGGTTCCGCGTGAACTGAACGGGGCCGGCGGCATGGCGCAGGCCCCCGTTCCGTCGCGCCGGCCACCCGTCAGTCGAACTGGTAGGACCAGAGCAGGTTGAAGCGCGGCGAGCGATGGCTCGCGTTGGTCGGCTTGTCGCCCACGGGCTGCGCCACCGAAATATCCATCGTGTAGTAGCGACGGTCGGAGAACCGCAGGCCGACGGCGACCGATTGCAGCGTCCGGTGCGACAGCGACACGCTGTTGGAGAACACGCGCGCGTAGTCGGTGACGATGAACGGCTGCAGCGTCTTCAGGTAGGTGTAGTCCACCGCGAACATCCGGTTGATCTCGGCGGAGGCCCCCCAGCCCTTGTCTCCAGCCACTTCGCCGGCGGGATAGCCCAGGCCGAAGAAGCGGCCGCCGAAGCTGATCTGCTCGCTCGATGCCAGCCGGTTGCCGCTGTACTGGCCTGCCGCGGAAACCGATGTGCCAAATCCGTAGGGCAGGTCGTTGGCCTGCGACACGAGCAACCGGGTGCGGAAGAAGCTCAGGTCGTTGATGTTGTTCTGACGGCTTGCCCCGAGCCCGTCAAAGCCCTTGTAGAAGCCCAGCGTGGCGTTGCGCGTGAAACCCTGGCCGCGCTGCAGGTACGACGCCTCCGCGCTGGCCACGCGCACATCGGTCGACAACTCGATCTGCCGGCCCGCGCCGGGCTGCACCGCCTGCGTGTAGCGCTCGAACTGGTTGTTCGCGTAGAAGCCGCCGGTCAGCGTGAGCGCATGGCGGTTGTTGAGGATCACGGGGTAGCTCAGCGTGCCGCCGAGACGCTTGGAGTCGTTGACATAGCGCGATTCGAAACCGATGGGCGCCAGTGACGTGTTCTCGGGCACGCCGCGATAGTGCGACGCCGTCACCTTGGCCAGCATGCCCTCGGTGCCGATCGGCTGGGCGTAGTTGAGCGCGTAGTACTCCTCGTCGTTGTGGCCCTTCGGGAAAAGCGTCGTGAACGAGAGCTGCTCGCCGAGCGGCGTGAGGCTGTTGGTGGTGGCCGTGGCGATGGCGCGCAGGCCCGGCGACATCCACTCCACACCGGTGCCGAACGTGAACGGCTTGCGCTTGGCCTCGAGCACCATCTCGCACGCGCCATCGGTGGTGGAGGGTGGCTGCACTGTGGCGTTGATCTGCATGCCCGGCTGCTGCGACAGCACGTTGACGTAGTGCTCGAAGCTCTCCTGCCGTAGCGGGCGCTCGCGCATCAGTTGCTGCGCGATCTTGCGCAGGCGGCCCTCGGCCGGGCCAGCCTTGCCGCGGACCGTGACGTTGGCCACGTAGCCTTCCACCACGGTGATCAGCACGTCGCCGTTCTCGAACGACTGCGCGGGCACAAACGCGAACGACAGCGGATATCCCGCGTCCTTGTACATCTGGGTGACAGATTCCGCGGCCTGCAGCAGTTCGGCCACGCTGATCTCGCGGTTGGCCAGCGGCGAGAACTTGGCGGCGATCTGCTCGAACGGCAGCGTTTTCGCGCCTTCGATCTTGAAATGCTTCGGCGTCAGGCGCGAGGCGAGCAGATTCTGCATGGCTGCATCGGGGCGTTCCACCTGCACGGTGACATTGCTCTGCGCAGGCTTGCTCGGCGCGATGGTCGGGAGAGTCTGGGTCGGATCGCCCTGGACCGGGCTCCGTTCGGCATGAGACAGGCCGCTATGAATGGCGCCGATGCCAATCAGCAATGCGGCAACACGCTTGCGTGTACGCATGGTAATACCCCTTGATCAAGACAGCTTTGCGGCTATGACGCCGCGTGCCACGGACGGTAGGGATGCCGCTCTCCCTGCCGCCCATCTGTGGCCGCGACGCTTTTGCTTCAGTTGATTTGGTTGATTCGCTTGATTCGGTTGCTGCTCAGGTCAGTGCCTGGTGCCACCCAGCGCGCCGGTCAGGCCGCTGACCAGTCCGCCGACGAGGCCCGTGACGGGTGCCAGCGGATTGGCGGGCTTGGTGCCGCCCGTCGTCGTGCCACTGGTGCTGGCGGGCGCGTTGCCACCAGTGAGGCCGGCAACGATGCCGGTGACCGGGGCCAGCGGACTGGCCGTGGTGCCGGCGCTATTGCCGCCGGTCAGTCCACCGGTGATGCCGCTGACAAGGCCTGTCACCGGCGCCAGCGGGCTGCTGCTGCCGCCTGCCGCGCCAGACAGTCCGCCGGTCACGCCGCTGACGAGACCGGTAACGGGCGCGAGGGGGCTGGCGCCACCGCCGGCTGCGCTGGTCAGTCCGCCGGTCAGGCTGCTGACGAGACCCGTCACAGGTGCCAGCGGGCCGGCGCTGCCCCCCGTCGCGCCGCTCAGGCCGCCGGTGAGGCCGCTGACGAGCCCGGTTACGGGCGCCAGTGGATTGGTGACGCTGCCGCCCGCAGGTCCATTCACGACGCCGCCGACCGAAGCCACCGTATTGCCCACGCCGGTAACCACGCCACCCACGCCCGAGACGACAGGCGTATTGGTGTTGGTCAGTGTGGTGCCCGCTACAGCCAGTGCGCCGCCCACCGTCGCCAGCAGGTTGCTGACCGGTTGGCCCAGACCCGTCGCCGCGCCCAGCGTCTGCGTGCCGTTGGTCAGCGTCGACGTGAGCGGCACAATGATCTTGCTGACGCCGCCGGTCAGTTGCTCGACGGGACCGGTCGACAGCACCGTGCCGAGTTGCGTGCCAACGTTGCTGACGGTGCCACCCACCTGCGACACCACGCCGCCGAGCGGTGTGGTCAGCGCGGCCAGCGGCGCGAGCGGTCCGGTGCCAAGGCCGCTGACCGCGCTGCCCGCATTCGTCACCGCATTGCCGAGCTGGCTCACCACGCCACCGGTGCTGGCCACGGTCGTGCCCACGGGGTTGGTGGCGTTGGGGATGTTGCCGAGGCCGGACTGCACGCCGTTGGCAAGCGTGCTGACGGCATTGCCAACCGATGTCACCACGCCACCCAGACCAGTCTGGGTCTGCGACGGCAGGCCCGGCACGTTCGCGTTGCTGATGGCGTCGCCGAGACCGCTGACCGTCTTGCCGGCGCCGTCTGCGACCGAGCCCGCGTTGCTGACGATCGTGCTGGTCGGCGTCAGCGCGGCGGTGGTGCCACCGCCGCCGTTGTTGTTGTTGTTGCCACCACCGTTGTTGCTGCCGTTTCCACCTGCGCCGTTGCTGCCCAGGTCCGTGCCGGCACCACCGGTGCTGCCAGACCCACCGGCCCCGCCATTGGTGCCGCTGCTGCCAGTACCGGCCGACGTGCCTGCGGTACCACCCGTTCCGCCCGAGCCGCTGGTCCCCATCGAAGTGGAACCGCTGCCACTGGCGCAGCCGCCCAGCGCGAACAGTGCCCCCAGTACTGCCGTGATGACGATCCGCTTCTTGAAATCTTGTTGTTGGCGCATGACCTGTTCCCCTTTTGTCTTTTCTCTTACCCGTCGAAGTTCACGTGCACGCTCGTCGGTCGAGCGTCGAGATGTGTGGCGTGCCGTGGCTGCGGATGTATGCGCAAGCGGTGTGCCAATCGAGGACCACGAGTGGACCGGAGCCCAACGCAAGTAGGGGTGCTGCCCGCAAACGCACGTCTGACAAGGGTTTGCGGGCAGCCGATCAAACGCCCGCATCAAGCGGACGGTGGTTGTGGCAAGTGGGCGAGGCGTTACGCGTTACGTAACGCGCGGCGCTTTCGTAACGCGCCGATGGCGTGGTCCGCCGTGTCGCCTGACCTGGAAATCGTGCACGTCGTTGCGCCGGAAAGCCGCGCCGCATAACGGGTTCAGGGCAGCGTGCCGTGGTTTTCCAGCGTTCGTATCGAACATGCGATTGACCCTGGCACACGGCTTGCGCAACAGGCCACGGCAAAGCGCGCGAGTTGCGATCGCACACGTCCACCAGAGGAGATCAAAACATGAAGACCACGAGCCAATTGCAGCGTCCCCGTTATTCCACGAATGTCGTGGCACTGGCTTGCGCTGCCGCGCTCGCCCTGCTGGCCGGCTGTTCGTCCGGCGGTTCGGGCAGCGGCGCAAGCCCTTCGCCATCCACGCCGGCCGGACCGACCCCGACGCCGACCCCCACGCCCACCGCCGCGACGACGCCGACTGCAAAGGTGGTGGAAGGCGCTGGCAATACGGTGACGGCGGCAGGCAACGCGGTGAGCCAGATCGGCCAGCAGATCAAGGACACGAACGTTCCGCTGGTACCCACCGGCGCAAAGAACGCCACCGGCGATGTGGTGATAAATGCCGGGGCAACCGTTGCCACGCTCGGTGCCGGCGTTGCCAATGGGCTCGGACAGATGGGTGCCGTCGACAACCCGGTTGGTGTCACTGTGGCCAACACTGGCAACGTCGTGACGCAGACTGGCAAGACGGTGGTCAGCGCGGGCGACCTGGTGCAAGCCGTGGGCACCGGCCAGCTTGCCCCACTCGCACCAGTGACCACGCCTGTCGGCGGCGTGGTGCAGAGCGTGGGCAGCGCCGTGATGGGCGCCGGCAATCAGCTCGGCACGGCCTTGTCGACGGGCGCCGTGGCGGAACTGACGGGTAGCACAAGCAAGGTCATCGTGCCGCTGACCACGCAACTCACCAACGCCACGCAGACCGTCGGTGGCGCAACCGGTCTGGGCGCGCCGGTCAACAACCTGCTGGTAACGGTGGGCAACACGGTGGCCAGTGCCGGCAGCATGATCACCAACACCAATACGCCGATCGTCTCTCCGCTGGGTGGCGTGGTGACCGAGACCGGCAAGACTGTCGCGGTGGCGGGCGGTCTGCTGCAAGGAACGGGTAGTGGTGCGGGCACCAATCCGCTGGGCAGTCTGCTCAGCAGCCTGCCGATCAACAGCTTGCCGGTTGCCAATGTGGCCAGTGCGACTGGCTCCGCGAGCGCCAATCCGGTCAGCGGCCTGCTGGGTAGCCTTCCGGTCAGCAACCTGCCCGTTGTAGGCAGCGTGGCGGGTGCAGTGGGTGGAGCAGGTGGTGCGGCGGGCGCGAATCCACTGGCTCCCGTGACGGGCCTGGTCAGCGGCCTGACCGGCGGATTGACCGGCGGATTGACTGGTGCGACGGGTGGCGCGGCGTCCCGCGGCAGCAGCCAGAATCCGCTCGCTCCGGTCACGAACCTGCTCGGCGGCCTGACACAACGCTGATCGCGCAACGAATCGGGAAAGTCCTCTAATCCGGCGAATTGGGTTCAGGACTTTCCCTGACAACTGGTCGACATCTTTACGGTGCGCTGTCGTCTTTACCCCGCGCGGCGCATCCTTTTATTGCGCGCTGTGCCGCGTCCCGCATGTTGGCGTGCAGGATGCGGCACGGCGGTGCCGGCTTTATTGCCCTTCATTCAACAATTGGCAGTTCCTCATCCCTAAGTATGAAAATCGGGCAAAGTTGTTTCAAACGTATGTCCCACTCTATGCTGATTCATACCTAGCCCAAACGGGGGGTATGGATGAGACATTCCATGTCTTATAAAGGCTGTACCAGCGATCGGAATATAGAAATGCCACGGAGAAATCATCGATGGCATCACGTCAGGACCGGGGTATCGCTGGGTTCCGTGTACGGAAAATTTTCTCATCGGGAGTGAGAACATGCGTCAAGTAAAAGCGTCCCTCTTTCGCAAAGCGCAACGCGGAGCGACTGCCATTGAGTACGGCCTGATCGCGGGTCTGATCGCCGTAGCCATCGTCGCCGGGGTTACCAACCTCGGTCAAAATCTCGGCACCGGTTTCTCGAATCTTGCTACCAAGGTAACAACGTGGTTCGCCGCGGTTTGAGCTTGCCCCCGCAAAACGAATCCCTTGCTGAGGTTAAACTGAAGCAAGGAGAGATGTGATGAAAAGAAAGACAAAA
>NZ_DDCI01000029.1:0-31103 GCF_002335265.1 Cupriavidus sp. UBA2010 | reverse complement strand
AACTAATAAATAAATAAAAATAATATTTTTTTTTTTTTTATTTTTAATTACTTTTTCTTTTTTTTCTCCTTCATTCCTCGTTGAACCTTCTTTTTTGGGCCTTCGCAGGGTCCTGAGGACAGCCTTGGTCCAATGTCCGCCGGCAGCCGCCGGACAGGACGACAGACGGCAGTGGCGATAAAAGCTTGATCCCCTCTGAAGTGGGGTGTGATGCTTCTTTCGTTGTATCGTCAACATCGTTCGATTATGTTGCCGGGCTGGACACAGTCCATCGACAACTGCGCCGACGCTGTCGCGCACGCCCACAAAACGCCCGGGCGAATCGGGCAAGCAAGAAAAAGAATCAAAAGAGCATTCACCTTGTCAGCGAACAGGGAACGGGAGAAACGGGTTGAACACGCCAACAAGGTCAGCCGGGCAGCACTTGCCCGGCATTTTGCGTTCTGCGCGACGAAATTTCTGCGGTACCAGCGCGCTGCCCGGCTCATGTCCGTGGCAGGTGCCTGACATCATGCCGCCCCGCAACGGCGGCCCCCGACCGCACGCCCTCCTCTCCATGCCGGCGCCTTCTACGACGCCGTCATCGCCGACTGGATTGACATCCTCTTCGTAGTTTCAGTACCCGGCAGTTCGCTTCAAGCGCCCCGGAGTCCTGTCCGAAGTAGCGACACCCGCTTTGGTTCCACGAAAGCTCGTCTTGTGACGCGGCCAGCGATTCCGTTTGCAGCATTTCCACCTCATCCAAGTAGAACCAATGAAAAACACCCAACGGAAGCTGGCTGTACTCCCCCTGGCATGCCTTGCTGCCACGCTGGCAGCGTGCGGCGGCGATGCCTCGGAGTCGAGCACGGCGGCAGCCACGCCCACCAGTACGCCGGCCGCGACGCCTGCCGGCAGCATGATTTATACCGGTGTTGCCGACCCCACGAGCAGTATTGGCGTGAACGGCGATTTCTATCTCAATTCGGCTACGTCCACGCTGTTCGGCCCCAAGGCAAACGGTGCCTGGTCCGCAGGCGTATCGCTGATCGGGCCAGCTGGCACGCTGATCCGCTATGGGACGCGTGACCCGATTGCCAGCGACGGCAACGATGGTGACTTCTATCTGAACACCAGCTCAAGCACGCTGTTTGGACCGAAGGCGGCCGGAGCCTGGCCGATGCCCGGCAAATCGCTGATCGGCGCCACGGGTGCGGTTGGACCGACCGGCGCCACGGGCGTAACCGGCGCTACCGGTGCCACGGGTCTGCAGGGCATCCAGGGGGTCACCGGCCCAATGGGTGTGACGGGTGCTACTGGTGCCACCGGCGCCGGCGTGACGGGACCGCAGGGCATTCAGGGTATTCAGGGCCCCACCGGCCCTGCCGGAGCTGCAGGGCCGACTGGTGCGACTGGTGCGACGGGGGTAACAGGGGCTACGGGTGCGACGGGCGCGACGGGTCCCTCAGGTGCGACAGGCCCCACGGGGCCGCAAGGACCGCAGGGCATTCAGGGCCCCACCGGTACCACGGGAGCGACGGGCGCCACAGGGGCAACTGGTGCCACGGGGGCCACGGGGGCCACCGGGCCTGCGCTCTATACGGCGAACTTCGTTGTGGGCAATGGCACGAACTTTGGCAATGCCACCTACATCATGACGGGGTCGGGTCTGACCCCTATCGCCACACAGCCGTATCTTGGTGTTTTGCTGCCAATCAATTGCAGCACACTGACGCTGTCGACGGCCGTGACGGGCATCCCGCCTGCACCCTATACGATGGAAGTCTTCAAGATTCAGCCTCCCTCGACAACCGTCACGTCAACAGGGCTTGTGTGCCAGGCCAACAGCTCTGGAGCTAGCTGTACGCAGACCCAGACTGGCACCTATGCGGCTTCCGCGGGGGACGTGCTGCAGGTCCAGTTGACAGGTACTACGGCGTTTAACTCCTGGTCGGGCGCTGTCTATGCCACGCTGACGTGCCAGTGATCGACGGCGGGCATCGATAGGCTGATGGCGGGCCATGGGCTCGGGGATCGCTCCGGGCCCATCCGTCTCGTGCGAACCCTTGCGCCGCCTGTTCAGTATCCCGCCCCAGCGCCCGACAATTGCCAACCTGTCTCCAACGAGACCCAAAGCCAATGCGAATCTGCCTGTCGATGATCGTCAAGAACGAGGCCGCCGTGATCGAGCGCTGTTTGCGCGC
The DNA here is from genome assembly GCF_002335265.1 of Cupriavidus sp. UBA2010. Taxonomy (NCBI): domain Bacteria; kingdom Pseudomonadati; phylum Pseudomonadota; class Betaproteobacteria; order Burkholderiales; family Burkholderiaceae; genus Cupriavidus; species Cupriavidus sp. UBA2010. The sequence goes on along the minus strand of NZ_DDCI01000029.1, from coordinate 28,920 downwards.
GGTGCGCCCGCACATTCACGCCTGGGCGATTTCGGATACGGGGTCGACCGACGGGACGCAGGACATTATTCGCAATACGCTCGGTGACCTGCCGGGTGAACTGATCGAACGTCCATGGGTGGATTTCTCGACCAACCGCAATGAAGCGCTCGCGCTGGCGGCCAAGCACGGCGATTATGCGCTGCTGATCGATGCCGACGATACCATCGAGGCTTCGGACTTCGGCGAACTGACCGCCGACTGCTATGACCTGGTCGTCCAGTTTCGCTCGCTGACCTACAGCCAGCCACATCTGATCCGGCTGGGCCACGGGTTCTTCTATACGGGCGTGACCCACGAATACATCGACTGCAACCGTCCGTATAGTCGCGACACCTTGAAGAACGCCATCTATCGCATCGGCGACGACGGCGCGCGGCGCGTGAGCGGCAGAAAGTTCGTGGAAGACGCAGGGATACTGGAGAAGGCACTCGCAGCCGATCCCGGCAATACGCGTTACCAGTTTTATCTCGCCCAGAGCTATCGCGACGGTGGTCTGGTGGACAAGGCCATTGCCGCCTATGCGAACCGCGCCACCATGGGCGGGTGGGACGAGGAAGTCTATTACTCGATGTTGCAGATGGCGGTGCTGAAGGAGGGCGGCGGAGCGTCGCCCGGGGACATCGTCGACGCCTACCTGGAGGCCTACAACTACCGGCCGACACGGGCCGAAGCGCCTTGCGAGCTCGCGCGCTATTTCAGGCTGCGGCAGCGCCATGTCCTGGCACGCGACTTCGCGCGTGTTGCCACCGGCATCGCCCAGCCCGATGACCGGCTCTTCATGGATCAGACCGTCTATGACTGGCGCGCGCGTGACGAGCTGTCGATCGCGCTGTACTGGTGCAATGAACGCGATGAAAGCGCGCGGCTCTGCCGGGAATTGCTTGCCGATCCACGCCTGCCGCGCGAGCAGCATGATCGCGTGACGCGAAACCTCGCCTTTGCAATGGGCGATGTCCCGGGCTGAAGCTGCCGACGAAGCAGCGTCTATCGGGTGGAACCGTCGAGGCTGGCCTCGATCCGCGCGATCAGGTCTTCCATCCAGCGCCGCAGCAGCGTGTCCGACATGACCGTTGCCGTGCTTCGCGCAAGTACCCGGTACACCTTGCCGCGCGGGATCTTCGAGATGTGCGCCGGGTCGGGCCACGCCTTGTTGCCGGCCAACAGCAGCAGCGTCTCCAGGCCAATCAGGATCGGCCACAGGCAGGCCAGCCGCAACCGGATCGCCGTGCGCGGAATCGCGAACGTATAGGCCATCGCTTCGCGGAAATGCGCGAGCGAGACGTGTAGCAGTTCGTCCAGAATTGGCCGCGCGCGCAGCGCATTGGCCGGGTCCATCAGGTCGCGTGGCGTCATGCCATGTCGTTCCAGGACCTCGGTCGGCAGATAGCACCGGCCGATGCGCAGATCCTTGCCGCAATCACGCAGCACATTGACCATCTGCAATGCCTTGCCGAAGCGGACACCTCGGCGCAGCATCGTCTCGGGCGCTGCCGTCAGCGTGCCCGGCTGATGGGCATAGGTCATCGTGGTCCAGAACTCCCCCACGCAACCGGCCACGAGATACGTGTAGCGATCGAGCTCGTCCATCGTCCGCAGCGCGGCCACCTGGCCCGAGCGCTCGTCGGGGAATGTGACCAGGTCGAATTCCATGCCTTCGGTCAGCGTATCGACGATACCGCGGACAGCCGTGCGATCAGATGCATCGAGTTGGCTCAGCACGCCAAGCGCGGGGCCGATCGATTCCAGCAGTACCTTCTCGTCGGACTGGGTTTGCTGGCTGGCAACTTCCGCGCTCAGCCGCTGCGCGAGCGAACCGTCGTTCTGCGTGCCGTTGACGTGCTGCCGTAGCGCCAGCAGCAGGTCTAGGCGTTGCGCGGGCGGAATCAGCGAGGTATCCGCGATGGTGTCCGCGGCGCGTGCCAGCAGATAGGCCAGACCGACGGGGTCGCGCATGCCCTCGGGCAGGATGCGAAGCGTCAGGTAGAACGAACGGGAAACCCCCTTCAGCAGCGGGCCGAGCAGAAAGGCCCGGTTCGGATTTGGCATGGCATGGTGATCGCACAATGGGACGGCGCATTGTATCCGCCAAAGCTGACGAACTCGTCTGGCCTCAACCTGGCCCTGCCAAGCCTGCGCGTATTAAACCTAGTACCGAACCTCGGTGAGGTGATGCATTCTCTCAAATGACAACACATCGGGCCGGATAACCGGTACTAAGGAGACAAAGCATGAACAATCTCAGTATCCAACGTCGCCAATTCCTGACGAGCCTGGTGGGAGCCGCCGCTGTAAGTAGCCTGCCGCGATGGGCTTACGCGCAAGCGGCATACCCGAATAAACCAGTGCGCGTGATCGTGCCCTTTGCCGCTGGGGGCACGACCGATGTGGTCGCTCGCCTCATCATGCAAAAGGTGGGGGAACTGATGAAGGCCTCGTTCGTGATCGAGAACAAGGGGGGTGCCAACGGCATCATCGGTACGGGCGAGGTGGCACGTGCCGCGGCAGACGGCTATACGCTGTTGTTCAACACTGCTGGCGCCCAAACGCTAAGCCCCGTGATCTACAAGGCCCCATATGAGGCGGCGGCCAGTTTTGCGCCGGTGGCGCGGGTGTGCGATGTCGGCTTTATTGTCATCGTGCGCAAGGATCTGCCGGTCAAGAACATGGCCGACTTGATTGCTTTGGCCCGGAAAGCGGACAAGCCGCTCGCGGCCTCGTCCGGCAGCAGCATGATCAACCTGATCACCGAGCAGTTCAAGCGCGTGATCGACGCACCGAATGTCACCAACGTGCAATACAAAGGGACAAGCCTTCAAATGCAGGCCGTGGCTTCGGGGGAAGTCGATTTTTCGTTCGACTCCTTTGCCGCAGTGGAGTTGATCAAGGCGGGTCGCGTCAAGGCGCTGGCGGTTATTCTGCCGCAGCGCGCCGGGTCTTTTCCAGACGTACCTACGTTCAAGGAACTGGGTATCAAGGACATGGAGTTCAATTCCTGGGCAGGGCTGCTGGCACCCAAAGGGACGCCCAAGGAGATCGTCACCGCGCTGGCGCAGAACGTCGAAAAAGCAAAACAGATGCCGGACGTGGTCGCCAAGCTCAAGCAGTATGACTATGTCATGGCCAACAGCACGCCGGATACGTTTGGCAAGGAGATCCAGGCAGAAACCGATCGCTGGAAGCAAGTGGTGAAGGAAACCAACTTCAAGATCGAAAGCTGATTCGGCATAGTCCTGAAGAAGCACTCCATCGGCGCGTTGTCCCGGGTGTCGGCGCGCCGATGCGGCGAATTCCTGATGATGGCGCTGCTTGTCAGGTATGCTGTTTCTCTTGCGCGTAGTTGGGATCAGTGTTTTCCCTTGGCTACAAGGCAGTGTCCTGCCTCAGGCGCAGATCCGTCCGAGTTCCCTGTGCGGTACATGCGTGGCGCGCACGCCACGCCCGAGGAATCCGCGCCTACCCGCAAAGCCAGGCCTGACGCGGCCGTCTGGCCAGCAAGGGGAAAGAACCGTCCACCTACGCAAAACTACTGCATCGAGGTCATTCCCATGTCATGGGCGCTTATGCATAATTTCCTGAATCTGGGCCTCAAGGATTGTATTGATGCGTGTGACGATTCGAACCACGACGATTCCCGGAGCTCCTGACCGAGCTGCACTTCATCGCGCGGCGGTCTACCTCAATACCGAGGAAGATGCCTCGCCGCTGATGGTCAGTGCGTGGAGTCAACGTGAACCCGAAGCATTTCTCGCCGCCCAGCGCTGGGCGCGCAACCATGCTTATCAGGTATCGAATCCCCGCAACGGCACGTATTACGGCGGACGCACCGCGCGTTGATTCCAGCGCCCCCATGACGCCGTGAAACGCCTGCTGCTGTGGTGTCTGGCGCTGGTTGCGTCGGGGCAGGCTTGTGCCGACACTGGCCTGCTCGAACGCATGGTCGGCGGATTTTCGCGCGACAGCCTCTGGAAGAACGTCCAGGAGCGCTGCCTGACACCGGCTACGCCCACACATTCCGATTGCGTCATCGTTGATCGACAGCGGGGCTTTGTCCTCTACAAGGACATGATTGGCGCCTCGCATTACCTTGTCATTCCCGTGCGGCCGGTCAGCGGCGTCGACGACGCGCGTGTCTGGTCCGATCGCGAGCACAATGCCTGGGCCTTCGGCTGGGCCGCGCGCGACACCGTGGGCAAGGCCATTGGCCGCGCGCTGCCGGATACCCTTCTGGGGCTGGCCATCAACGCGAGGGCGGCGCGCAGCCAGGATCAGCTTCACATTCATCTGGATTGCATCAGCGAAAGCGCGCGCGACTTCCTTGCCAATAGCGCTTTCGACAGGCAGTGGCGCAGCCTGACGTTTCGCGGCAATCCTGTGCGTGTCAGGCTGATTCCCTCGGACGATCCGGTTCTTGCGGTGGACCCGTTCGACGTGGTGCGCGAGGACCTCGGCGTCGACGGCAAGATCGCCGACCGGGGCGTATTCCTGGGCTATGTGCGTCCCTTGCAGGGCCAGGCCGGTTTTGTCGTGGTCGATGAACCCGTCGACAAGGCGGGCGGCGCAAACGGCCATGCCAGCGATTTTCTGGATCGCGGCTGCAAGCTGGGCCGGGCGCAGCCCGGGCGATAGTCGAAAAATTCTGCCTGCCAGAACGTGGCGGTGATGACCGTTGCACAAATGGCCGATATTCGCCGCTTTGTTTCCGCCGACCATTTCGTCTGACGTCTTACAAGGGACGCGCCCGCGTAGAATAGCCCGCGAGCCCCTCCAGCAAGAGACAAAAGTGAATACGACTTTCCACCAGGAAAGCACCGCCGCAGCCGCGGAGACAAACACGTCGCGAGGCATCGCCCTGCTGACGTTCGCATTCATCCTGAGTCAGTTCTATCGAAGCTGCCTCGCCGTTATCGCGCCCGAACTGCAGCATGACTTCGGACTGTCCCCGGCGGGATTTGGCGCGCTATCTTCCTGCTTCTTCCTCGCTTTCGCCGTCGCGCAGATCCCCGTAGGCATCGCCTTCGACCGCTACGGCGTAGGCCGCCCCACGGCCGTGCTGCTCGGTGTCGGCGCCGTGTCGGCAATCGGTTTCGTGGTCGCGCCCAATGCTGGCATGGCCATGCTGGTGCAGATGGGCCTTGGGCTGGCCTGCGCGCCGGTGTTCATGGGCCTGCTGCACTATGCGTCGGAACAGCTTTCGGAGCGACAGTACATGCGTGTGGGCAGCCGCTCGAATGCGCTGGGCATGATCGGGGCACTTTGCGCCACGGCCCCGCTGGGCTGGGCTTCGCAGCATGTCGGCTGGCGCCCCGCCATGGCACTTGCGGCGGTCTGCATGGTGGTCGCGTGCTACGGCGTATGGCGTTTTGTTCGTGATGACGGTCACGAGCAGGCGCGTCAGGCGCCCATGAGCGCGATGCTGGTCGAGAGCGGCAAGCTGCTCGGATACTGGCCGCTATGGACGCTGATTCCGCTATGCGTGGCGATGTCCGCCGGCACCGGTTTTCGTAATGCATGGAGCGGTCCGTATCTGGCCGATGTGTTCGGCCTCCAGGCCGGCACGCGCGGGATGGCGCTGATGCTGCTGAGCCTGGCAGGCTTTCTCACCGCGTTTGCGTTGCCGGTGCTTGTCCGCCGCAGTTCGCTCAAGGCGGCGATTGGCATATGGGGATGCCTGGCGACCGCCGGTGGTATCGCGCTGACGATCTGGCCCGATGCAGGGGTGGCCAGCGGCGTTGGCATGATGGCGCTGCTGTCGACGATCGGCATGCTCCATCCGCTGGTGATGGCGCAAGGGCGTGCGTTGATTCCCGCGCCTGCGCGTGGCCGGGGTCTCGGTCTGCTCAACACGTTCGTGTTCCTGGGCTCGGCGCTCACGTCGTGGGGATTCGGCCTGATTGCCAACGTCGGTCATCTGCGCGACTGGCCCGTGGCCCATACCTACTCGGCGATCTTTCTCTCCGCCGTGGTGGTGGTGGCGCTCTCACTGGTGCCGTACTACTTCAGCCCTATATCCGCGCCCGCTGCGAAGTCGTAGTGGACTCGCGCATGGCGCTCCCCCTCGTTAGCGTGGCGTTATGCGTTTGAACATGGCGACGCGCTCGCGCGTGCATGCGCATTCATTTGGCAATTCAGGGTCAATCCCAACACCGCGTTACGTAACGTCGTAACACGGCATCGCTGAAAAATCACCCTACGGACAATGTTCAGACATTGCGTGTTCCGGCCGGAAACGCGCATGGCATCGCCGTTTCCGGGAAATCCGCACGGACATGCACCAGATTGGCACACCGATTGCAGAGCAGGGCTCGCTCAAATCGCGAGCGACAACACCAAGAAGTCCTGCTTCTGGAGAAAGAACGAGCCATGAGAATGAACACGATCGGTTATCTGTCCCTTGCCGCATTGCTCTGCGTCGCGGCCTGCGGAGGCGATGGCAGCGGTGGCAGCAGCAGTAGTGGCAGCGCCAGTACAGCCGGCACGCAAACGACTTCCCAGCAGCCAACGGCTACTGGCTCCGTCACGATGAGCATTCCCTTGAAGAATGGCGACGGCAATACCGTGCGAACGCCGACGGCTTTGGGCAGCCAGTCCGGCACGACGCTCAAGCCGACCTTTGTCGACGGCGGTAGCAATGGATACGTGAAGGTGTTCTTTGATGGCGTACAGGTTGCGGCATTCCCAACCGCAAACCTGCCGTCCGGCCCCGGACCGAGCGGCAGCGCGAATCTCGCCAACGGCGGCAGTTTCTCGTATCAGTCGACCATCAGCTATGTCCGCAATCAGCCCGTTGCCACGATTGCCGCCACCTACGCCACCGTGCCCGGCACGCACAAGATCGGCGCCGTCCAGGTCAATGGGCCATGCGCGTCGAGCGATCCCTGCATCCCGAACAATGAAGGCTATGTGCTGGCGCAGGGAGAAACGGCGGCGTTGCTTCAGCCGGGTCAGAACGCGGATGTGTCGCTCTATCTTCGTGGTGTCATGCAGTCGGCGTACATCTGTGACTATCCTGCCTGCAATGGCAGTGGGCTGACTGTGGACCAGGATGGCTACTACCATCTCTACGTTGTGGTTGCCGACGAGAACGGTACGGCCATCACGCACCAGGTGGATGCCAGTGGCAGCACGATTCCGTTCGACAACAGCTACTACGCGATTGTCGAGACAGGCAACAGCCTCCTGGACATCCGGACGGAAGCCGGCAAGCCGATCGGCGGGCAGTCGCTCTATACGCCTGGCAGCGACCGGCAATCCGACAATGGCGGCAGCTACGGTGTGGCGATCAAGGTGAAGTGCAACGCTGCCGGCACGACGACGCTCATTGCGCAACTCGGCCCGGATGGTGGCAAGTCGATTGCCCCGATCGCAGGCTTTGCCGCGACCTCGGGTACGAACTATCCGACCGCCAACATGGCTCTCGGATCGGTAGGTGCAGACCAGTACTTTGGCAACCAGCTCAGCCTGAGCTGCAATGGGACCGGAGCCCTGACGGTTCAGTAGTCGTTTCGTGTGTCCACCCCGAGGACCCAAAGCCGTGACCGCCGGACTTGCTGCCAGCCGTCACGGCTTTATTGCCATTCGCCAGCGCGGGTGCATTGCGCCCGCAATTCGCATAATCCCTGATTTCTCTCAAGTTCCGGTACTGACTGCCGTTAGCTTTCCCCATGTCCGTTCGAGCGCATACCCAGTTGCGCCGCAGGCAAAGCAGTGATCGGCCGCCACCGGGCGCGGTCAGTCAGCCGCCAACCAGTCAATCAGGTAGAAGAAGGCATGAAGAATCTTGGTATTGGTGTACGCCTTGGCATCGGCTTCGGCGTGGTCTTGCTGTTGTCCACATTCATGACGGTTCTGGGCGTGCTGCGTCTGGAAGATGTCGCGGGCCGCACGCACGCGATGATGCAGCAGCCGCTCGCCAAGGAGCGCATCGTCAGCGACTGGTATCGCCTGATGTACGCCAGCGTGCGCCGTACCACGGCCATCACGCGCAGCAGCGACCCCTCGCTTGGCCAGTTCTTCGCCGCCGAGACCAAGACCTCGGCCGAAACGATTGCCGCGATGCGCGACAAGATAAAGCCGATGCTGACGTCCGACGCGGAAAAGGCGTCCTTCGAGCGCATTCTGGTCGTACGCAATCCCTACAACGAGTCGCGCGACAAGATCGCCAAGCTCAAGCAGGAAGGACAGGCCGAGGATGCCGTCAAGGTGCTGGAGAACGAGTTCGTACCGGCCGGTGATGCCTACCTGGCTGAGATCCAGAAGCTGCTGGACATCCAGCGCGCGTCCATCGACGCCACGGCCGAAGAGATCAACCGGATCTACGAGAGCGCGCGTAATGGGTTGATCGCGCTTGGCGTGATCGCATTGGCAATCGGCGTGGCATTCGCATGGTGGCTCACCATCGGCATTACGCGCCCGTTGCATCGTGCCGTTGGCTTTGCCCGGACCGTGGCCGCTGGCGACCTGACCGGCCGCATCGACGTGGACAGCCGTGACGAAACCGGCCAGCTCCTGGCGGCGCTGCGCGAGATGAACGAGAACATCCTTGGCATCGTCAAGGAAGTGCGCAAAGGCACCGAGGCGATTGCCACCGGCACGAGCCAGATTGCCGCCGGCAATACCGACCTTTCGCAACGGACGGAAGAGCAGGCATCGTCGCTGCAGGAGACCGCGTCGAGCATGGAGGAACTGACCAGCATCGTGCGCCAGAACGCCGACAGCGCGAAGCAGGCCAGCGGCCTGGCGGTCAATGCCTCCGACGTGGCCACGCAAGGCGGCGAGGTGGTGGGTCAGGTGGTGCACACGATGGACGAGATCAATGCCGCCTCACGCAAGGTGGTCGAGATCATCTCGGTGATCGAAGGCATCGCGTTCCAGACCAACATCCTGGCGCTGAACGCGGCAGTTGAAGCCGCGCGCGCCGGGGAACAGGGCCGGGGCTTTGCCGTAGTGGCGGGTGAGGTGCGCAGCCTCGCGCAGCGCAGCGCGACGGCGGCCAAGGAGATCAAGTCATTGATCGGAGATTCCGCCGATCGCGTCGAACGTGGCTCGCAACTGGTGGCGCAGGCTGGCCAGACGATGGAAGAGATCGTCAGCGCGGTGAAGCGCGTGACCGACATCATGGGCGAAATCAGCGCGGCGTCTGTCGAGCAGAGCGCCGGCATCGAGCAGGTCAATCAGGCCGTGACGCAGATGGACACCGTCACGCAGCAAAACGCGGCACTGGTGGAGCAAGCTGCGGCGGCCGCGGGCTCACTCGAAGAGCAGGCCCAGCGGCTCAAGGAAGCGGTGGCGACGTTCCGTCTGGCCGCCTGAAGTCCCTCGGCTGTCTCGGTATCTCGCTATTTGGTTCTGGGTGGCACGATCGTGCCACCCGATTCCGCTGCCTGCTGCGTGTGCCGCATCTGCGGCATCATGTTGCTGTTCAGGTGGAACATCACCCATAGCGATCCGGTCAGCGTGATCACGACCAGTGTCAGCGTGAACATCAGGGAAAGCATGTTCCAGCCGCCTTCCGACTTGGCGTTCATGTGCAGGAAGTAGATCATGTGCACCACGATTTGCACCGCACCGATCAGCAGGATGGCGATGGCGGTGGTGGACGATTTTTCGAACACCTTGCCCATCACCAGCCAGAACGGCACCGCTGTCAGGAACACCGACAGCACGAAGCCCGTCAGATAGCCACCCAGCGTGGCGTGCGGCCCCACTTCCTCTTCGTGCTCGTGGCCATGCCCGTGGCCGTCCATCGCGTGGTCTTGCGCGCTCATGGCAGCGACCCCATCAGGTAGACAAAGGTAAAGACGCCGATCCACACGACGTCGAGAAAGTGCCAGAACATCGACAGGCACATCAGCCTGCGCTTGTTCGCCGTGATCAGTCCGTGCCGCGCCACCTGCGTCATCAGGACGATCAGCCAGATGATGCCGAACGTCACGTGCAGCCCGTGCGTGCCCACCAGCGAAAAGAACGACGTCAGGAAAGCGCTGCGTTGCGGGCCGGCTCCCTCATGGATCAGGTGCGCGAACTCGTAGAGTTCCACCGTGAGGAACGCCGCGCCGAACACGCCGGTGATGGCCAGCCAGATCTGCGTGCTGGCGACACGGTTCTGCTGCATCTGCAGCATGGCGAAGCCATACGTGATCGACGATATCAGCAGGAACGAGGTGTTCAGCGCCACCAGTGGCAGCTCGAACAGCTCGGCGCCGCTCGGTCCCCCCGCGTACTCGCGCCCCAGCACCCCGTAGGCGGCGAACAGGCACGCGAATATCAGGCAGTCGCTCATCAGGTAGAGCCAGAACCCGAGCAGCGTGCCGTTCTGAGGATGTACCTCCTCGGTCAGGTAGAACTGATAGCCGCCGGGGGGCGCTTGGTCCGCATCGGCCGTGCCGTGCGCGTGCAGGGGTAGGGTCGTGTCAACCATGGCCGGCCATCAGTTGGGTGCGCGCCGCTTCAGTCCGGACCACCTGCTCTGCCGAAATGTAGTAGTCGCGCTTGTAGTTGAAGGTATGGATGATCGCTGTAATGATCGTGGCCGCGAACGACGCGATGACCAGCCACCAGATGTGCCAGATCAACGCGAAGCCGCATATCGTGGAGAGCCCGGCCAGTACGATGCCGGCCGCCGTGCCCTTCGGCATGTGGATCGGGATGAAGCCCTGCTCCGGTCGCTGGAAGCCGTTGTGTTTCATGTGCCACCAGGCATCGGTGTCGTGCACGACCGGCGTGAATGCGAAGTTGTACTGAGGCGGCGGCGACGAGGTCGACCACTCGAGCGTGCGGCCGCCCCAAGGGTCGCCGGTGGTGTCGCGAAGCTCCTCGCGGCGCATGAAGCTCACCACGAGCTGGATCAGGAAGCAGGCGATGCCGATGGCGATCAGCAGCGCGCCGAACGCGGCGATCTGGAACCAGATCTGCAGCGACGGATCGTCGAAATGGTTCATACGGCGGGTCACGCCGAGCAGGCCGAGCCAGTACAGCGGCATGAACGCGAAGTAGAAGCCGACGAACCAGAACCAGAACGACGCCTTGCCCCACGATGACACCAGGCGATAGCCGAATGCCTTGGGGAACCAGTACGTGATGCCGGCCATCAGCCCGAACAGCACGCCGCCGATGATCACGTTATGGAAGTGGGCGATCAGGAACAGGCTGTTGTGCAGCGAGAAGTCCGCCGGAGGCACCGCCAGCAGCACGCCGGTCATGCCGCCGATCACGAATGTGACCATGAAGCCGACCGTCCACAGCATCGGTGGCTCGAAGCGGATCTTGCCGTGGTACATCGTGAACAGCCAGTTGAAGATCTTGGCGCCGGTCGGAATCGAGATGATCATCGTCGTGATCCCGAAGAACGAGTTGACGCTGGCGCCGGAGCCCATCGTGAAGAAGTGGTGCAGCCAGACCAGGTAGGAGAGCACGGTGATCACCACCGTCGCATAGACCATCGACGCGTAGCCGAACAGGCGCTTGCGCGCGAACGTGGCCACCACTTCCGAGAACACGCCGAATACCGGCAATACCAGGATGTAGACCTCGGGGTGACCCCAGATCCAGATCAGGTTCACGTACATCATCGCGCTGCCGCCCTGATCGGCCGTGAAGAAGTTCGTGCCGGCGTAGCGATCCAGCGCCAGCAGCGCCAGCGCGGCGGTCAATACCGGGAAGGCGGCGATGATCAGCACGTTCGTGCACAGCGACGTCCACGTGAAGATCGGCATCCGCATCAGCGTCATGCCAGGGGCGCGCATCTTGACGATGGTGACCAGCAGGTTGATCCCTGATAACAGCGTCCCCACCCCCGCTATCTGTAGCGCCCATATGTAGTAATCCACGCCAACGTCGGGACTGTGGAGGATGCCCGACAGCGGAGGATAGGCCAGCCAGCCGGTGCGCGCGAATTCGCCTACGAACAGCGACATCATGACCAGAATTGCGCCGCCAGTGGTCATCCAGAAGCTGAAGTTGTTGAGGAACGGGAATGCTACGTCGCGCGCGCCGATCTGCAGCGGCATGACGAAGTTCATCAGCCCGGTGACCAGCGGCATGGCCACGAAGAAGATCATGATCACCCCGTGCGCGGTGAAGATCTGGTCGTAGTGGTGAGGTGGCAGGAACCCGGCGTTGTCGCCGAACGCGACGGCCTGCTGCATCCGCATCATGACCGCGTCGGCAAAGCCGCGCAGCAGCATCACGATGCCCAGCACGATGTACATGATGCCGATCTTCTTGTGGTCGATGCTGGTGAACCACTCTCGCCAGAGATAGCCCCACGCGCGGAAGTACGTCAGCAGCGCCACCAGTGCCAGTCCGCCTATCGCCACGGCGGCGAAGGTGGCGATAAGGATCGGCTCATGGTAGGGAATGGCCTCCCATGACAGTCGGCCGAAAATCAGGTTGGCGAGTTCGGAGCGCTCGGGCATGTTTGTCACCTGGGCCTGTGTTGGCCAAAATTGACCGATGAAGATTGGCGGGAACCGGAAAAATGAGGGCGAATCCCCGCTTCACCGCAGCAGTCGTCTACCGTCGTTGAGCACGACGTCCGGCGCAAACAGCGGCGAATCGACCGGTGTGTTGCTTGCCGTGCAGATTTCGCCGGACGGGTCGAACTTGCCACGGCTGCGATCGAGCGCCATGGTGTCGGCCATGCAGGCGCCGCCATCCACGCAACGGTTCAGGATCAGGTCGTAGAGTTCAGGTGCAACGCTCGCATAGCGTTGCACCGGCTCACGTTCGCTGGGCTGAGCCAGCTTCAGGTAGGCGTCCTTCGACAGGGTGCTGCCCGATGACTTGGCCTGCGCGATCCAGCGATCGAAGTCCTCGCCCGACATGCCGTGGAACTTGAACCGCATATGCGAGAAGCCCGCGCCACTGTAGTTGGACGAGAAGCCGTCATAGACGCCGGGTTTGTTGATCACTGCATGGAGCTTGGTTTCCATGCCAGGCATGGCGTAGACCATGCCGGCCAGCGAAGGCACAAAGAAGGCGTTCATCACCGAGGTGGCGGTGATCCGGAAGGCGATCGGGCGATCGACCGGCGCGGCCAGTTCGTTCACCGTGGCGATGCCTTGTTCGGGATACAGGAACAGCCACTTCCAGTCCAGCGCCACGACTTCCACCGTGAGCGGTTTCACCTCGGCGGAAACGGGGCGACCTTCGTCGAGCCGTGTCAGTGGCCGGTAGGGATCGAGCTGATGGGTGCTGACCCAGGTCACCGCGCCGAGCGCGATGATGATCAGCAGCGGTGCGGCCCAGATCGCCAGTTCGAGCACCGTGGAGTGGTCCCACTCGGGGTTGTACGGGGAATCGGGGGCGCTCTCTCGGTATCGCCACGCGAACAGCAACGTGAGGAAGATCACCGGGATGATGATCAGCAGCATCAGACATGTGGCGATGATGATCAGGTCACGCTGGCGCATGGCCATATCGCCGGATGGCGAAAGCAGCACAGCATTGCACCCGGCCAGACTCGCCAATAGCGCGATTGCGGTACAACGCAAAAGCAACCTTCCCGTCACCCTGATGGGTGTCACTGCTGCATCGAAGCGTGGCATGGTCTCGGAAGTGGCGTCTGGTTAACGTCGCATTGGGGTGGCCCCAACGATCTTTCGATTTCCAGTTGCAGTTTAGGCGCTATTCTTGTGATTGCGGGACTTTAAGTGCAGTACGACATCCTCCTCTCGCACATCAAGGAGACTCCACGATGGCCAGTCTGTCCCACCAGCATCGCGCGTCGCCCACTGCACCTCCGGCTCCCGGTCATCATGACGTGGCGCCAGCCGAGATCGCCACAGGCGTGGTGATCGGGCGCGCCTCCGAATACTTCGACTTCTTCACGTACGGCATCGCCTCGGTGCTCGTCTTCCCATCGGTCTACTTCCCGTTCGCGAGCGAGCTGGCCGGTCTGCTCTACAGCTTCGCGATCTTCTCCTTCGCATTCATCGGACGGCCGTTTGGGACGACGCTGTTCATGCGAATCCAGCGGCGCTGGGGCCGCGGCATCAAGCTGACGGCCTCGCTGTTCCTGCTCGGCACCGCCACGGTGGGTATCGCGTTTCTGCCGTCATACGCGTCGATCGGCAGTTCGGCCATCTACCTGCTGGCGCTGTTCCGTTTCCTGCAGGGCATTGCCTTCGGTGGATCGTGGGATGGCCTGCCGTCGCTGCTGGCCCTCAATGCGCCGGAAAACAAGCGCGGGTGGTACGCGATGGTGGGGCAGCTTGGCGCGCCGACTGGCTTCATCGTGGCGGGTGCGTTGTTCCTGTTCCTGCGCTCGAGCCTGACGCCGGAAGAGTTCATCGATTGGGGGTGGCGGTATCCGTTCTATGTGGCCTTCGCCATCAACGTGGTGGCGCTGTTCGCGCGGCTGCGCCTGGTGGTCACGCATGAATACACCCGACTGCTCGAGGAGGATGAACTCGAGCCGATCAGCACGCTGCAGATGGTCAATGCGCAGGGCTTCAACATCTTCCTCGGCGCGTTCGCGGCACTGGCCAGCTATGCGTTGTTCCACCTCGTCACCGTGTTTCCGCTGTCATGGGTGAGCTTGCACAAGACGCAGAACATCACCGACGTGCTCGCGGTCCAGATCGTGGGTGCGGTCATTGCGTTCATCGGCACGTTGATCTCCGGATGGCTTGCCGACCGCATCGGTCGTCGTACCACGTTGGCGACAATGGCCGTGTTGATTGGCATCTTTAGCCTGTTCAGTCCGTGGCTGCTCGATGGCGGCGCGACCGGTCAGAACCTGTTCATCCTGATCGGCTTCGGTCTGCTGGGTTTGTCGTATGGGCAGGCGGCCGGCGTGGTGACGTCGAACTTCGAGACCCGCTATCGCTATACGGGCGCCGCGCTGACGACCGATTTCGCGTGGCTGTTCGGCGCCGCGTTTGCGCCACTGGTGGCGCTGGGACTGTCGTCGCTGTTCGGTCTGGTCGCGGTTAGTCTGTATCTGCTGTCAGGAGTGGTGGGAACGCTGGTGGCGCTGCGGATCAACCGTGCGCTGGGGACCCCCGACGACTGACCTCATCAAGCGCAAATGCCACGAACGCGCGCGCCGCGGCGGTGCGATAGGCGCCACGCCGTTGCAGTAGCGCGGCATGGCGCGGTGGCAGCGGTAGTTCCAGCTTGAGGACGCGCAGATCCGGATGTCCGGCGGCAATGGCCGCCGGCAGCACCGTGGCGTGGCGTCCGCTGCGCACGGCGTCAAGCACGGCGCTGACCGAGTTGGCCTCGAAGGTGATGCGCGGCTCGATCCCTAACGCCCCGAAGTAGCGGGCGATATAGCCCCGCGTGGCAAATTCCCGCGTCAGCATGGCCATGGACTGCGCCGCGAGCACGTCGGCGCGCAGTGCCGTGCGTCGCCGTGCCAGCGCGTGTGTGGCGCCGACCATGTAGGCCAGCGGTTCCTCCATCAACGGCGTGGCGTCCAGGTCGGGCAGGTGGATATCGTCGAAGGCGATGCCGATATCGACCTCGTCATCGGCCAGCAACGGTTCCACGCGCTCTTGCGGCATTTCGCGCAGACTCAGCGTGATATTCGGATACGCCGAGTTGAACGCCACGATCAGCGGCGCCACCAGATAGGGCGTGAACGTCGGCGTGATCGCCAGCCGGAGGTTGCCGCGCGTGAGTTCCCCCACGTCATGGATGGCGCGTCGCCCTGCTTCGAGGTCCTGCAGCGCGCGGCGTGCGTGCACGTAGTACGCCTCGCCGGCGTCAGTCAGTCGCACGGTGCGGCCGCTGCGATCGAACAGCGGCGCGCCGAGTGATTCCTCGAGCTGGCGGATCTGCTGCGACAGTGTCGGCTGCGAGACATGGAGTGCCTCGGCCGCTCGGGTGAAGTTGCCGGCGTCGGCGACGGCCAGGAAATAGCGAACGTGGCGCAGCAGCATGGTGGTAACTATTGGTGTTGCCAATGACGAGGATAATAAACCGGTCTTTGACCCAATAGCTGTTCGCCGCCATGCTGGAGCCATCCAGTGACGATGGAGGCGTCGGCGTGAAAGATCTGATCCAGGGCATTCTGAAGTTCCAGCGGGAAGAATTCCCGAAGCGGTCGGCGCTGTTCAAGCACCTGGCCACGCAGCAGAATCCCAAGACGTTGTTCATCGCGTGTTCGGACAGCCGCGTCGTGCCGGCGTTGCTGACGCAATGCGAGCCCGGGGAGCTGTTCGTGATCCGCAACGCCGGCAATATCGTCCCGGCCTATGCGGTGCAGCCCGGCGGCGTGTCCGCCAGCGTCGAATACGCGGTGGCGGGGCTCAAGGTGCGCGACATCGTGATCTGTGGCCATTCCGATTGCGGGGCCATGACGGCCGTGGCCACCTGCCAATGCCTGGACCACATGCCCGCCGTCGAGGAGTGGCTCGAACATGCCAGCGGCGCCCGGCGGATCAGTCTGGCCCGTCCGCACGCATCAGACCGGGCACGGGTGGACGACATGGTGCGTGAGAACGTGATCGAGCAGCTTGACCACCTGCGGACGCATCCGTCGGTGGCGCAGGCGCTGGCCGAAGGGCGTGTCGACCTGCATGGCTGGGTCTACGACATCGAAACCGGTGAGATCGATGCCCTCGAGGGACGTACGGGGAAGTTCGTGCCGCTGCGGGAACAGCCTGATGTCACCGCCACGCTGGAGCGGGCTGCCTGACGCCAGGGTTTGGCAGGTATCAGCGCGAGGGCGATTGCGCAGGCGCCGCGCGCAGCACGCCTGCGGCGATTTCGCGCATCAGCTCATCGACGGTCTCTAGCTCGGCCTCGCCCAGGCCGGCGGGCGCGCGGGCGGTGCCCCAGTCACCATAGACCATGGCGATGCAGCGATTGCGGATTCTCACCGGTGCCAGCAGGATCGACCGCGCGTCGGGAATCGCATCGCGATACCACCGTGGCAGACGGCGCGCCACTTCGGCGTCGGTCGTGTCCTCCACCAGCAGCGGCTTGGACGCCAGCGCGGCAAAGTGGAACACGTCGGGCACGAAGCCTTCTTCGAAAGACAGCGCGGACAGCCTTTCACGCATTCCCTCGCCGAAGCCCAGCCGCGCGTGAAAGTGCCGTGTCGAGGGGTTCAGCATCATCAGGAAACAGCGCGAGAAGTCCAGCGCGCGCATCGACGATTCCAGCACCATCGGCGCCAGTTGCGATACCGTCCGGCCCGCGCCTTCGCGCTGCACCTCGGCGATGCCTTGCCGTAGTCGCTCCAGGACGTTGTCCGGGCGCGCGCCGTGGGCAAGTGTTGCCGCATCCTGCGCCGGCGATTCGGATTCGACGATCGACGCATTGAGCACCTCGGCCTGGCGCACGGCCACGGAGACGTCGCTGGCGTCCAGGCCGAGCACCTTCGCATGGGACAGCAGCAAGGCCTCGACCGATGCCTGATTGCCGTCGCGCACCATCGTGGCCGCGGCCTGTGCGGAGACCTGCGCGATGGCGGCGAGCCAGTCGGCATGGGTTTCCAGCACGGTATCCGTGGACAGCGCGCGCGGCTTCATGGCGTGCGCGATCAGACCCGGGAGCCGCCATTTGCGCGCGGCCGCCTCGGCGATCTCCACCATCGACACACCGAGCACTTCCTGGCAGGCCTCGTTCTCCGTCATCGGATGCGCGGCGCACATGGCCTCTACGCGCTCCCATTCTTCGGGGAAATAGAACACGATGAGCAGCCGGCTCATATGGTGCATCAGCGTGCAGACGACGGCTTCCTCGCCCTCGTTGATGCCGCGTGCCTGGCTCAGCGCCCGCGTGATCTCGCCGGCCACCAGCGCGCGTTGCAACGCACGCGTGGCCTGCGGGCGATTCGGCGCCACGCCGTGGAAGTAGTCGAGCAGCTGGATGCCGAGCGTCAGGTGGCTGATCGCCTCCACGCCCAGAACGAGGATCGCGCGCGAGACGGTGGTCACCTCGCCGCCGAATGATCGGTACATGGCCGAATTGGCGAGCCGGATCACCTTCTGCGACAGGCTGAAATCCGACAGCACGCTCGTGGCCATCTCGCCGACGGTGAGGTCGGCGTTGAGCGTCTTGAAGATGTTGTCGACACAGTACTGGAGCGTCGGGAAGTCTCCCTGCTGCGCCATCCGTGCCCACAAGGTCTCGAAGAAATCGGACTTGGACATCAGGACACCCGTGGCGCGAAGACTTCGTCCTCGCCGACCACGAACCTGCCGTCGATCACGGCGCTCTCGAAATCGGCGGCGGCGACGGCGCGCGCAAAGAGCCATCCCTGCACAAGGTTGCAGCCCTGCGCGGCCAACAGCTTGTTTTGGGCATCGGTTTCGACGCCCTCGGCAATGGCGACGAGACCAAGTTCGCGTGCCAGCGACAGCACGGCCGACACGATGGTCCGCGCGTGCGGTGAATCGACCATGTCGGCGACGAAGCTGCGGTCGACCTTGAGGGCCGACAGCGGAAAGCGGCGCAGATACGACAGGCTCGAATAGCCGGTGCCGAAATCATCGACGGCGAAGCGGATGCCGAGCGCACGCAGCGAAAGGAGCAGTTCCTCGGCCGCCTTCGGATCGGTCATCAGCGCGCTTTCGGTGATTTCCAGCAGTAGCCGGTCGGCGCCGATGCCCGATTCCTGGATCGCATTGCGGACACTGTCGAAGAAGCCCGGATGCAGGAACTGCACGGCTGACACGTTGACCGACATATGGCCTACATGGATACCCAGCGCATCCCAGGCGGCGAGCTGCGCGCAGGCGCAGCGCAGCGCCCAGGCGCCAAGGTGCTTGATCAGACCGTTCTTCTCGGCGACGGGAATGAACACATCGGGCCGGATATCGCGGCCAGCGTGCTCCCAGCGCATCAGTGCTTCCACGGCGCAGACTTCACCGCTGCCAGGCCAGACGATCGGCTGGTAGTGCAGCAGGAACTCGCCGTTCTGCACCGCTTCGAACATGCTCTGCTCGATCTGGAACTGTTCGTCCAGGCGGCGATCCAGTTCAGGCGAGTAGATGCAGTAACGGTTCTTGCCGAGCGCCTTCGCCTCGTACATCGCCAGGTCCGCGCGGCGCAGCCATTGCGACTCCGATTGCGCCGAACCGTTCGAGAAGGCCAGGCCGATGCTGGTGGTGATGCGCACCTGGCAGCCGCCCAGCAGGAAGGGCTGGCGGCAGACATGGATCACGCGCTCGAGGACCCGGATGGCGTCCGCCTCGGACTCCATGTCATCGAGCATCAGTACGAATTCGTCGCCACCCAGCCGCGCCACGCTTTGGCGCGTGCGGACGGTGTCCTGCAGACGCGTGCCCACTTCCTTGAGCAGCGCATCGCCAAATTCGTGGCCGAGCGAGTCGTTGACGTTCTTGAAGCCGTCCAGATCCATCAGGGCAACCGCGAACGGCTGGCCCGCGCGGCGGCCGGACGTGTATTCCTCGATCCGCTTGCCGATGTAGGCGCGGTTGCCGACACCGGTCAACGGATCCAGGAAGGCACGCTCGGTCAGGTCTCGCTCCGACTCCACCCAATGCGTGATGTCTTGGCCGAACAGCAGCAGGCTCGGCGCATCGTCGGCATCGCGGTGGTAGCTCACGCGCAGATCGAGCCAGTTGGGCCCGCCGATACCGCCGGCCACGCGCACGCGCTCGCGGCGCATGGCCTGGTCCTGCGCGCAGCACGTCAGCAGCATGGCCACGCGTTCGCGGGACTCCAGCGCGATGATGTCGAGGATCGAGGTGCGCAGCAGGTATTCGCGCGGATAGACCAGCAGTTCGGCGGTGGCTTCGGTCGCTTCGAGGATGCGTCCCTGCATGTCCACGCGCATGGCCAGCGCGCCGGAGGCCTCCAGCAACGCCAGGGCCTCGCCGTAGGCAGGGCCGGCATCAGGCCGCCTGCGATCGGCAGGCTCCGGTGCCAGAGCAACATCGTATGCGAACGCGGTCATGTATCTTTCAGCCCTGAGCCCAATGGGCGCATGGCTGATATCGGTTGGTTTCTTGTGATCTTTAGGGTTGGATACCCGCGGTAACGCCAGTCCGTGGCTAACCCGTGCCCGGAACATGACCTCTGGTGCTGCCGCCGTCATATGAATGACATCGGCGATTCTAATACGAGCCGACATCGGGCTGAGTGTGACGCGGGAGGGGGCTGATGACAGTGGGCACGACTACAACACGCGCATCGCCAGTTGAAGGCCAGGCTTGTGTCGGGATTGACATAGTCGTGGGAAATCCGTGACACTCATTCCCATGTCCAGTTTCGCCATCCGCATCGCCGCGATTATTCGCACCATTCCGAGAATGGTGGGTTAGCGCGCGTCCGAAACAGACATCAATAACCCGCCCAACGAGGCGGGTTTTTTATGGCCGCCTCCAGGGATTTTCAGAGATTTCCCCTCAAGAATGGAGTCGCCATGCCGTTTACTCGTCCCCTTGCCGTGCCCCAAGCCGTTGCGCCGGGCCAGTCGTTCGATGCCGAGCCGTTTGAAGCGGCACACGACGCCTGGAGCGACGCCGACGATTACCTGAGGCGCATCCTGACCGCGCGCGTCTACGACGTGGCACGGGAGACCGCGCTGGAGGCGGCGCCGACCTTGTCCGCGCATCTCGGCCACCGCGTCTGGCTCAAGCGCGAGGATCACCAGCCCGTGTTTTCGTTCAAGGTGCGCGGTGCCTACAACAAGATGGCCAGCCTGCCGGCCGATGCGCTTGCCCGTGGCGTGATCACGGCCTCGGCCGGCAATCACGCGCAGGGCGTGGCGCTGGCCGCGGCCCGGCTTGGTGTGCGGGCGATCATCGTCGTGCCCCAATCCGCGCCGCAGGTGAAGGTGGACGCGGTGCGTGCCCACGGTGGCGGGATGGTGGAAGTCGTGCTGGCCGGCGAGTCCTATTCCGATGCCTTCGACCATGCGCTATCCCTGCAGCAACAACACGGAATGACGTTCATCCCGGCGTTCGACGACCCTGACGTCATCGCCGGGCAAGGTACCGTGGGCATGGAGATCCTGCGGCAGCATCGCGGCCCGCTTGATGCCGTGTTCGTGCCGATCGGCGGTGGCAGCCTGGCAGCGGGCGTGGCGGCATATGTCAAGGCGGTCCGGCCGGAAGTCCAGGTCATCGGCGTGCAGACGGAGGATTCCTGTGCCATGGCGCGTTCGCTGGCCGCTGGCGAACGGGTCACGCTCGATGCCGTGGGATTGTTCTCGGATGGCACGGCGGTCAAGCGCGTCGGAGAAGAGACATTTCGGCTTTGCCAGAAGTACCTTGATGGTGTGCTGACGGTGGATACCGATGCGCTCTGCGCGGCGATCAAGGACGTCTTCCAGGACACGCGCAGCCTGGTGGAGCCGGCCGGCGCGCTGGCCGTGGCGGGGCTCAAGCAGTATGCGGCGACGGCGGGCGACGCTTCGCTGGCGCTGGTCGCGATCACATCGGGCGCCAATATGAACTTTGACCGCTTGCGCATCGTGGCGGAACGGGCGGAAGTGGTTGGCGCCGCGCGATGATGGAAGGGGAGGCCGATGATCGCCCAGAAGTTGTCGTACAACTGCGGTGCTTTCGGGCAGAATCAGGGGTGGCACTCTTCCCAGCCACAAGACATTGGAGACATCGAGCATGACAAAGCAGGCAAAGGTCGCACTGGTCACGGGCGCGGCGCGCGGTATCGGCAAGGCAGTGGCGCAGGCGATGCTCGCGGACGGATATCAGGTCGTGCTGGCCGGTCGCACCGCCGAGACGTTGGAAGCCCTGGCCGCGCAAGCCACGGCTGCGGGCCAGACCGCGCTGGCCGTGCAGTGCGATGTGAGTGATGCCGCCTCGGTCGACGCGTTGTACGGCAAGATCCGCGAACGCTTCGGCCGGCTCGATGTGCTGTTCAATAACGCAGGCATCAACGCGCCGGGTGTCAGCATCGACGAACTGTCAGTCGAGCAGTGGAAGGCGGTGGTCGATACCAACCTGACCGGCGCCTTCCTGTGTGCGCGCGGCGCGTTCATGCTGATGAAATCGCAGGACCCGCGTGGTGGCCGCATCATCAACAACGGGTCGATCTCGGCCCACGCGCCACGGCCGAATTCCGTGCCCTACACGGCCACCAAGCATGCGATTACCGGATTGACCAAGAGCCTGTCGCTCGATGGCCGTCCCTGGGACATCGCCTGTGGTCAGATTGATATCGGCAACGCGGGTACCGACATGGCCAACCGCATGGCGCGTGGCGTGCCGCAGGCCAATGGCGAGATCCGCCCGGAGCCGTTGATGGATGTGGCCCACGTTGCCAGCTCGGTACTGCATATGGCCAATCTGCCGCTGGAAACCAATGTGCAGTTCATGACCGTCATGGCGACCAAGATGCCGTTCGTGGGACGCGGGTAATTCGCTGAGGCGGAATCTAGGCGATCCCCCTCTCGCTCGACCGAGAGGGGCGGCCCGTCAATGGGGGCTACCGTGCCGGCCGGCCATGAAAGCCGCCGCATCGGTTGCGGTCATGCCGCGGTTGTCGCGTGCGTTGGGGTCGGCGCCATGCGCCTTGAGTATGTCGACGATGTCCGTGCGCTGGAACATCGCGGCGGTCATCAGTGCCGTGCGGCCGTCAGGCGAGACGCCTTCGACGTCGGCACCATGCTCGAGCAGGATCTCGACGATTTCCGTGTAGCCCTTGTAGGCGGCTCCGGCGATCGGCGTCTGACCCATCGCATTGCGGATGTCGGGCGAAGCGCCGACTTCCAGCAGCGTGCGCAGCGCGTTCGCGTGGCCGTGGTAGGCGGCCAGCATGACGAGGGTGTCGCCTTTCTCATTACGCAGGTTCGGTGGCATGCCGCGTTCGATCAGCGCCGCGAGCGCCACGGCGTCGCCATTGCGCGCGAGATCGAACACCTGGCCCAGCGCGGCGATCATGCGCGCTTCATCTTCCGCGGACATCGTGGCTTGAGGCTGTTCCATCATCATTTTCCTGTCTCGGACGGTTTGTTCGGGATTTTCTGAGTCGTTCCGCCCGTGCCTCTCCCGAGGGCGGGAGAGGCACGGGTAGTGGGGACTTACTTGGCCTCGATCATCTCGATGGCTGCCGCGACACCCGCACCATAGGCGGGGTCAGCCGCCGTGCAATGCTTGATGTGGGTCTGCTGGATGTGTTTCGAGACACCCTTGATCGAGCGGGCCGTGTTGTCGAACAGCGCTTGCTGCTGCGTCGGCGACATCAGGCGGAACAACGCGCCGACCTGCGAGAAGTAGTCGCCGTCCTCGCGATGGTTCCAGTGGTCGGCGGTGCCTTCCAGCGTCAGCGGCGGTTCGCGGAAGTCGGGTTGCTCGGCCCACTCGCCCTTCGTATTGGGCTCATAGGCGATGGCGGCCCCCCGGTTGCCGTCGACGCGCATCGTGCCGTCGCGGTGATAGCTGTTGACGTACTTCGCGGCTTTCGGCGAGTTCACCGGAATCTGGTGATGATTCACGCCGACGCGATAGCGCGCGGCGTCGCCGTACGAGAACAGACGGCCCTGCAGCATCTTGTCGGGCGAGAAACCGACGCCGGGAACGATCGTCGACGGTGCGAACGATGCCTGTTCGACTTCGGCGAAGAAGTTGTCCGGATTGCGGTTCAGTTCCAGCACGCCGACTTCGATCAACGGGTAGTCTTTCTTCGGCCAGATCTTGGTCAGGTCGAACGGGTGGTAGGGGACCTTGCTGGCTTCGGCTTCCGGCATGATCTGCACGCAGAGCTTCCAGCGCGGGAAATCGCCACGTTCGATCGATTCAAACAGATCGCGCTGGTGATATTCGCGGTCCTGGCCCGTGATCTCCGCGGCTTCCTCGTCGGTCAGGTTCTGGATGCCCTGCTGGGTGACGAAGTGGAACTTCACCCAGAAGCGCTCCATGTTGGCGTTGATGAAGCTGTAGGCATGGCTGCCGAACCCGTGCATATGACGCCAGGTGCGTGGGATACCCCGGTCACTCATCACGATCGTGACCTGGTGCAGGGCTTCGGGCAGGCCGGTCCAGAAGTCCCAGTTGCTTTCGGCGCTACGCATGCCCGTGCGCGGGTCGCGCTTCACGGCGTGGTTCAGGTCGGGGAACTTCAGGGGGTCGCGCAGGAAGAAAACCGGGGTGTTATTGCCCACCAGGTCCCAGTTGCCTTCCTCGGTGTAGAACTTGATCGCAAAGCCGCGGATGTCGCGTTCCGCATCGGCAGCGCCGCGCTCGCCGGCCACCGACGAGAAGCGCAGGAACAGGTCGGTTTTCTTGCCAACCTGTGAGAACAGGTTGGCGCGCGTGTACTTGGTGATGTCATGCGTGACCGTGAACGTGCCGTAAGCGCCGGCGCCCTTGGCGTGCATGCGGCGTTCCGGAATCACTTCACGGTCGAAGTGGGCAAGCTTTTCGAGGAACCAGACATCCTGGAGCAGGGCGGGGCCACGCGGGCCGGCGGTCTGAACGTTCTGGTTATCGACAACGGGCGCGCCAAATGCGGTCGTGAGCTTATTCATAGTCATTCCTTGATGCAGTCGTGCGATCCGGAGGGGTCGCGTCTGGACATTTGTGGGACGGAATTGCCGCGGCTCGTGGCCGCGTCATCGAGTGCGCCGGGGAACTGACTCGCCGGCAGGAGTTGCAGTCAACTATCGCAGAAGGGGTCGTTCAAGTCATATCGTATTGATCAATGGCCGCGATAGTGCACAGACTTTTCGAGCGGGCCATTAAGTGGTTTACGTCTGGGAAGGGCTCCGCTTTCTCGCATTTTTCGGATCAGGTCAAATTCTGTGCTCGGCATTGACAGGAAATTGACGTGTATCAGTCGATTCTTTGCAGTGTCTGGACGGCAGGCTGAATAGGCTGAAAGCAGGACAACTACGACCATGCCGCACCATGTGGATCGTCTACCGTTTTGGCCTTGCCGCCATTGCCTTGATCGCCCTGATTGCGCTGTTCGTGTGCCAGTACCGGCTATCGGCCAGGCTGGCGCGCCGCGAAGCAAAGCTCGATGGGCAGCAGGCGCATGAGGAACCCGGCGCTATTGAATCGTGAGGCGCGGCCCGTTCAAATGCGACGCGCGCTCGACCTGAATCCTCCCTGTGGCAGGTTTTCCGTGCCTTTTCAGGCTGCGTTCCTATCCTTACAAGGTGAAAATCATGCGCAGGAGATGACATGCAAGCGAGGTTTGCGCGCGGCATCGCGCAGACGCCACTGACGGTGGCAGCCCGGGAATTTCCGCTGGCGGAGGAGGCCGCCATGCCCGAGGTTGGCGACCTGGTGACCGTCTTCAGTCAGGATCTGGTGACGGAGTTCAGCATCCGGCTGAACGCCGCGGCGGGGCCGGATCTCTGGTACGGCGTGATCTACGCCATCAGCCGGGGAACCGAGATGCTCGTCGTCGCGGAGGGTCTCGAGCTTGACGATGTGGTCAGCGTCAGGCGGCAGGAAGTTGCGTCCGTCATCAAGGCGGACAGCCAGCATTGAGAATCGGCAGCCAGGTGTGGGACGGCGGCAGGCGTTGCCGCCGGGGGGCTGCTGCGGGTATGCTGCGCGTGCATTCGTATGCCAGAAACCGTAACGCCCGCCCCCAGCCAGCAAGTCGCCGTTCCCATGTCCTCGCCCCTCCCCGTACCTGCTACCACTCGCCAGTTCATCGCCGGACCTGCCGGTCAGATCGAAGTTCTCGTCGATACGCCGGCCGCTGCGCCGATCGGCGTTGCCGTGGTGGCGCATCCGCATCCGTCCCAGGGCGGTAACGCCGAACACAAGATTCCCCAACTGCTTGCGCGCATCCTGCAGGCGCATGGTTTCCTGGCATTGCGGCCGAACTATCGCGGCGTTGGCCAGAGCGAAGGGGAGTACGACGAAGGGAACGGCGAAACGGAAGATGTGCTGGCCGTGATCCGGTACGCGCAATCAGCGAATGCGGGGCTGCCGCTGGCATTGGCTGGATTCTCGTTCGGCGCTTTCGTCCAGGCGCGCGCAGCCGAGGTGCTCACCGCCGCGGGCGAGTCGATGGCGCACTTGATGCTGGCGGGAATGCCCGCTGGCGCGTTGTCCGACACGCTGTCCTATGACACGCCGACGGTCCCCGCCCACACGCTGGTCGTGCACGGAGAGCGCGATGAGCGGGTACCGCTGGTGAACGTTTTCGACTGGGCGCGACCGCAGGAACTGCCGGTGGTCGTGGTACCGGGCGCCGGACACTTCTTCACGGGGAAACTGCCCGGCCTGCGCCGCGTGGTGGAGAGCTATCTGCGGCGGCCGGCCGAGTGACCGGCTGATCGGTAGTTACTGGGTCAGAACTCGTACATGATCGAAATATCGCCGGTCATGTTGGCCGAGTGAGATACGACCGGGCTGTTGCGCGCATCGCCGACGAGCGCTGCGATGCCGAAATCGGCCGTGGCGAACCAGTGCTTGCCGAAGAACCACATCGCGGATACCCCCCCGCCGTATGAGCGGATGCCGGCGCCGGCATGGTACTGGGGCAGTCCTGAACGCGCCGATTGCTCCGCCGTGACACCGTACCAGCGACTCATGTAGGCCGAATCCGCGACCGTCATGGTGGGACCCGCGAACCAGGCGAACTTGTCCGAACTGCCCGGCAGCGGCATGTACGCGCCGAGGTCGCCCAGCCACCCGTTGGCACCCCCGAACTGGCGCCGCGCGTTCGCGCGAATCACAAGCGGAAACTCCTTCGAGACCACGTACTCCGCGAACAGCTTCGACTCGACCGCCATCCCGATGTTGCCGAGTCCGGCCAGATGGTCGTGGTCGTGCTTTTCGCGTCGGCCGAAGTCATAGGTCAGCGCAATACCGGCGCGCCAATGGTCGGAGTGGACGATGTTCCAGCCGAGGCCTTCGCCAGTGGACAGGAAGCCTTGGTCGCGGTACCGGATGTCGATCGCCGGGCCCGCCAGCGGATAGTAGTTGCCGGTGCCGTCGTAATACGGGCTGATACGGGCTGCCATGCCCAGGCGAACCGTCCAGTCGGGCGGGGGCCCCTCGAACAGCTTTTCCAGCGGCACGCCTACCGAGTACTGCCACTCGGCCAGCGGGGCCGGCGTCTGGGCGTGGGCTCGCGGCGCGGCCAGCAAGGCCACCAGCGCGAACATCGCCGTGGCGAGCCACAGTATCAGGGCGCGCGGGTACCGGCCATGTGCCACACCAGCCTGGTAATCCGAATTCGTCGACAAGTAATCACTCCGTTTCTTCTGGCGCTTCCCATGGGGGAAGGTGCGATGCAAAACCGGTGTAACGGCGCTGGCGGACGTGCGGATGACGCAAAGTCATCATTTTGCTGAAACCCGATGGCCATTGTGGCCGACGTGGCGGCCGGCGACCAGCCCTCCCCGGCCAGCCGTCAGTCGTCAGCCGTCAATTCCTGGCGCCGCGCTCGTCGTCCCATTGCCAGTCGCGCCGCATGATCAGGAATGTGAACGATGTGGACCAGCCTATCAGAATCAGGCCCACCAGCGGCTGTACGGCAGCCAGTAGACGCAGCTGGCCGATCGGGACGATGTCGCCGATGCTCTGTGTGGTGAAGGTTTCGAGGGAGAAATAGATATACGCCGCGGGGCCGTGCTCTTGCATGCCCGTCAGGCGGCCGATGCCAAGCCACTCGGTGCCGAGCCAGTAACCGCCGCTGAAAATCACGGCTTCGATGCAATGCGTGAGGATGATCAGCAGGATCATCACGGCAATGTTGAGTTTGCCGCTAAGGCGCTTGGGGTGAATCGAGGAGATTAGCCGAAGTGCTTCATAGTGCAGGCCGACGCAGATAACGGTCAGGCCGGCCGTGAGTCCGACTGCAAGAAGGTAATTAATTGGCGTGTCTGGCATCGTTCGCCGGGAGTTCGCGAGTGATGGGCAGACTATATACGGCGGCTTGATGCTTGCGCCATGGTGCGCACAAATGCCAACGCGGCGTGAACGCACGGCAGAGTGCATTCACGCCGCGCTGGATTGCGCACTGATGGCTTTCTTCAACTTGCTGCGGGGGCGCAGTTATTAGTGTCGTGTGTCGGGCTCAGACAGGTAGCGTCTGGACCACGATCGCGGCGGCGGCGCCGGTGGCGGCTGTGACGGCCAGCCATCCACTCAGGATCAGGGCACTGTTCTTGAAGCTCATGATGGACTCCGGGGCAACAACCGGAGCCGGCCAGAACAGTGGCCCTGATGCGACTCCGGTTACTTCTTTTCAACTACCGCCAGCATGGGGCGGGGCTCAGGCGTTTGCGCCTTCGGTGTACGGGTCGAACTTGCCGGTACGGGCACCGTCGTAGTACGGATCAACCTTGCGGGCCGGTTCGCTCGAGACACCGGTGCGATCCAGG
Source organism: Cupriavidus sp. UBA2010 (assembly GCF_002335265.1). Taxonomy (NCBI): domain Bacteria; kingdom Pseudomonadati; phylum Pseudomonadota; class Betaproteobacteria; order Burkholderiales; family Burkholderiaceae; genus Cupriavidus; species Cupriavidus sp. UBA2010. Next base: position 644 of record NZ_DDCI01000029.1, on the reverse strand, counting down.
CCGGCGACCATGCGTGCGCCGTCGGTGTACGGGTCGAACTTGCCGACCTTGGCGCCGTCGAGGTACGGGTCAACCTTGCGGGCCGGTTCGCTCGAGACACCGGTGCGGTCCAGGCCGGCGACGATGCGGGCACCGTCGGTGTACGGATCGAACTTGCCTACCTTGGCGCCGTCGGTGAACGGGTCAGCCTTGCCGACCTTAGCGCCATCGGTGTACGAGTCGGTCTTGCCGACGCGTGCGCCGTCGGTGAAGGCGCTGCGCTGGTCGTTCACGCGATAGCTGTAGCCGTAGACTTCGCCGGCCTTCTGGGCGGCGGGGGCGGCTTGTGCGGCACCAGTGACGAAAGCGGCGGCGAGTGCGGCGGCGGTCAGGATGGTCTTGGCGTTCATGATTGCTCTCCTTGCGAAGGGCCGGGCGATCTTGGTGTGTGGGTCGCGGGGCCGGTGTTCTGTACTGCGAATCTCAGGGGTCTTGGTTTGGGCGCTGTTGCTATCTACTGCTAGATAGGTAACCAGGGCTAAAAAAAAGACCGCCTCCCGGTACTGACAAACGACTTGGTGTTGCGTGGATCGGCTTGGTGCTGCGGACTGCTTTGCTGCATCGCGTCGTCCATGAGCCAAATATTATCTACTACTAGATAGATA
>NZ_DDCI01000007.1:0-10956 GCF_002335265.1 Cupriavidus sp. UBA2010 | reverse complement strand
GAAGCGCGGCTCGGAGCAGGACGATCCGTACAGCGACTGGTGGATGCTGCGCATCGAAGACAAGCTCGACCAGACCAGGACCACGCTGCAGACCTTGCGCGAACAGGTGGACCAGGCACTGGCGGGCGTGCCTGCGGCATTGAGCCTGGGCGAGAACCTCAACGTGCAGCCCGTCAAGCTCCCCCTGTTCGTCAACGCCCAACTGGGCTTTGCGGCGGTCTATCTGCTGGCCGACTACGACGACATCGCACGCAAGCTGATCCTCGCCCACCACACCGCGCTCATCGATCGCAGCACCTTGGAGCGCTGGCTCAATGAGGGTGCGCATGCGCTGCGCAGCCTGTTCTCGCTGGCCCAGCAATACCGCTATTCGGGCTGCACGCGCGACGACTTCGCGGCGAAGAATGCCGCAGCGCGGGCCGCGCTGGAGAAATTCGGTGAACTGCCGCAGGACGTGCTCGAAGGCACGCGCCGCTCGAAGTTTGCGCCGCCGGTCGCGCGCCGCGGTCTGCAGCAACGCGGTGAGGCTCATGCCTCAGCAGCCGCCCCGTCGGCGGATGGCGACGAAGTGGCTACCGCCGAGCCGTCCGAGGCCACCGCCGCGTCTGATGAGGACGAACCCGCATGAGCGATCCGAACCCGCCCACCCGCTACTTCCGGGGCCTGCAACAGGGAGCCTTCATGCGCCTGGAACACGCGGCATCTCTAAAAGGCCTTTTAAAGCCCTTTAAGAGTAAAGGGGACTTGGAGGCCTGGGCCAGCCAGTGCTTCGCCATGCGCGACGAACTGATTGCCTTGTCGCAGCGACAGGTGCTGGCGCAGGCGTGTGGGCATCCCTTCCACCTGCTGCCCGTTGAACTGGCCCAGCAGACCACTGGCGCAGGAACCGCTTTCTTGCGCTGGCGCAGGCACGACCGTTCGGCCATGGGCGTGGCCCTGTGGCAGGAGCTGATGGCGAGCCCCGGCACGCCGGTCAACCTGCTGGCCGACCTGCACGCGATCGAGCTGCAGCGCATCACGCTGAACATGCAGATCAGCCTATTGCACACCTTGGGCAGGCAGGCGCAGGAATGCGCCAGCAAGGCGGCCGAGGCGGAAGACGCCTACCTGCGCCGGCTCACGTCCATTCCCGCCGCAATGCGCGATCGGTGATCGCGTCGCGCACCCCAGCACGCGCCCGGCGGCAGTGAGGCGCGGGCATTTCAACCACCACGGAGATCACACCATGAGCACGCATTTTTCGGGCGAAGGCAACATCGGCTCGCCCCCCGAGTACCGGGAGTTCCCCAACGGCAACGACGAACCGCGGCGCTTGCTGCGGCTGAACGTGTATTTCGACAACCCCGTTCCCACCAAGGGTGGCGACTATGAGGATCGCGGCGGCTTCTGGGCGCCGGTGGAAATCTGGCACCGCGACGCCGGTCACTGGAAGGACCTGTACCAGAAGGGCATGCGCGTGCTGGTCGTGGGCCGCATGGAGCGCGAACCCTGGACGGACAACGAAGATCAGCCACGCGAGACCTGGCAGATCAACGCGCGCAGCGTCGGCATCCTGCCGTACCGCATCGAGTCCGTGGCCCTCAGCCCGAAGCCGCAGGAGGCAGAACCCAAGCCCCAGGCCGCGCAGGAGCCGGCTGCGCCGAAAGAAGCCAAGCGCAGGAAGTGAACCGGCATGGAGGGCGGTCGCACGTCTTCGCCGCCCTCCATGCGCTCGCGAACTATCCCCAGGGGATAGCTCCATCAACGCCCGCCGGCATCCACGCTCTCCCGAAAATCGCGGCTCCCGGCCCGCACATCCCCGGCTGCACGCCATCCCCGCCCCAGCCATTCCATCCCGTGAAAGTGGTCGCCACCACATGCGGCTTGTTTGCTGCTGCCCCCGGTGGTGCTCGGCATCCTCGTTTCCAGCAACTCAATGAACCACGGAAATCGGATGGACGAACATGCGGCTGTTCTTGTGCGAGAAGCCCTCCCAGGGCAAGGACATTGGCCGGATTCTCGGCGCGACGCAGCGCGGTGAAGGCTGTCTCAGCGGCTCCGGCGTCACCGTCACCTGGTGCATCGGCCATCTCGTAGAAGCGGCAGCACCCGAGGTCTATGACGCGGCGCTCAAGCGCTGGTCGCTGGAACAGTTGCCCATCATTCCCCAGCAGTGGCGGGTCGAGGTCAAGCCAAAGACCGCCCCGCAATTCAAGGTCGTCAAAGCGCTTCTGGCGAAGGCGACCCAGCTTGTCATCGCCACCGACGCCGACCGCGAAGGCGAACTGATCGCACGCGAGATCATCGACCTGTGCGGCTACCGCGGTCCCATCGAACGCCTGTGGCTGTCGGCGCTCAACGATGCGTCCATCCGCACCGCGCTCGCCAAGCTGCGGCCCTCGGCCGAGACGCTGCCGATGTATTACTCGGCGCTGGCGCGCTCGCGCGCCGACTGGCTTGTGGGCATGAACCTCAGCCGGCTGTTCACCGTGCTCGGGCGGCAGGCCGGCTACGACGGCGTGCTGTCGGTCGGACGTGTACAGACCCCGACGCTCAAACTCGTGGTGGACCGCGACCGAGAGATCGCGGCCTTCGTGTCCGTGCCGTACTGGGCCATCGACGTGTCTCTGTTCACAGGCGGCCAGGCCTTCACCGCGCAGTGGGTTGCACCGGACGCCTGCACTGACGATGCCGGCCGCTGCCTGCAGCAGCCCGTCGCACAGCAGGCCGCGCAACAGATCCGCGCCGCAGGCAGTGCCCAGGTGGTGTCGGTCGAGACCGAGCGCGTGCGCGAAGGTCCGCCGCTGCTGTTCGACCTGGGCACGCTTCAGGAGGTTTGTTCCAAGCAGCTTGGGCTAGACGTGCAGGAGACTCTGGAGATCGCTCAGGCCCTGTACGAAGCGCACAAAGCCACCACGTACCCGCGTTCGGATTCCGGCTACCTGCCCGATAACATGTTCGCCGAGGTGCCCACGGTCCTGGATAGCCTGCTCAAGACCGATCCCGCGCTGGCCCCGATCATGGGCCAGCTCGACCGCACCCAGCGCTCGCGCGCCTGGAACGACGGCAAGGTGACGGCGCACCACGGCATCATCCCGACGCTCGAACCCGCGAACCTCTCCACCATGAGCGAGAAGGAGCAGGCGGTGTACCGGCTGATCCGGGCACATTACCTAGCCCAGTTCCTCCCGCACCACGAGTTCGACCGCACCGTGGCGGATCTCTCCTGCGGCCAGCAGAAGCTGGTGGCCACGGGCAAGCAGGTCGTCGTGAAGGGCTGGCGGCTGGTGCTGGCCGAACCACAAGCGGACGAAGACGGCGATGGTGCCGCGCGCAGCCAGGTGCTCCCTGCGCTGCGAGAGGGCCTCGCGTGCCAGGTGGCCGAGGTCGAAGTCAAGGCGCTCAAGACGATGCCGCCCAAGCCCTATACGCAGGGCGAGCTGGTCAAGACGATGAAGGGCGTTGCGCGTTTCGTGACCGACCCGCGCCTGAAGCAGAAGCTCAAGGACACGACGGGCATCGGCACCGAGGCGACGCGGGCCAACATCATCAGCGGGCTGATCGCCCGCGGCTACATCGTGAAGAAGGGACGCTCCATCCGTGCATCGGATGCGGCGTTCACGCTGATCGACGCCGTGCCTGCGGCGATTGCCGACCCCGGCACCACCGCCGTGTGGGAACAGGCGCTGGACATGATCGAGGCCGGCCAGCTCACCCTGGACGTGTTCATCGGCAAGCAGGCCGCGTGGATTTCGCAGTTGATCGCGCAGTACGGCAGCACGTCCCTGTCCATCAAGGTTCCCCAAGGACCGGCTTGTCCGCAGTGCGGCGCACCCACGCGCCAGCGCAGCGGCAAGAGCGGCCCGTTCTGGTCGTGCAGTCGCTACCCCGACTGCAAGGGCACGCTGCCGGTGGAAACTGGCACGTCCAGGCGTGGTGCCTCGCGTCCACGCAAGAGCGGGCGCAAGGGCGCCTGACCGACCCTGTTCCCCGTGAGCCGTGCCCGCCATCGGCGGCATGGCCCGTGTCCCGCACCCCCTGCGGGACGCCCCAGCGCGCAACGCCTTCTTGCTCCGTGTGCGCGTCCCGCCTGGCCGTCCCCGGCCGCGGGACCTGAAGGTGGCTTCTCCGCGAACCGCACCCCGCGCGTTCTCCTCGTCTGTATTCCTTCCGCCGCTGCGAAGGGTCCCCCGATGGCTTGCCTGTGCGAGCCATCCGGAGACCCTTCGCGGTCAGCGGTATTCGGTGCCGGTGCCCGCCGGCGCAAAAACGGGCTCCCTTTGTGCGCGGATGTGCGCCAGACGATGCCGGCCCCAGCCACGACATGGGCCGGGTGTGATTGCTGGATGAGCAGACGGTTCTAGCGACGACCGGGCCTGCCAATCAGCCCACGGGTGGTTCTTCTTTCCTCCCAAGCCGAAGGCCCCTGGGGCCTTCGGCGCCTTTCTCCTGCCTTTCAACGCCCTGGCCAGGGCGATGGCCCTGCGCCATACGAACAGGAGACCGACATGCACCCGAAACTTTGCGCACCGCCGCGCAACACGCCGCTGCTCTACGGCAGCGTCTGCAGCGGCATCGAGGCCGTGAGCCTCGCCTGGCAACCGCTCGGCCTCGAAGCCGCGTGGTTCGCCGAGATCGAGCCGTTCCCGAGCGCCGTGCTCGCCCACCGTTACCCCCGCGTGCCCAACCTGGGCGACATGACTGCGATCGCCCGCCAGGTCCGTGCCGGCACCGTGCCCGCGCCCGACATCCTGGTCGGCGGCACGCCGTGCCAGTCGTTCAGCGTGGCCGGCGCCCGCCGTGGCCTGGATGACCCGCGCGGCGCCCTGACCCTTGCCTATGTGGAGCTTGCAAATGCCATCGACCAAACCCGCCGCCAAGACCGCCGCCCGCCGGCAACGCTCGTCTGGGAAAACGTCCCCGGCGTCCTCAGCGACCGCAGCAACGCCTTCGGACACTTCCTGGGAGCACTGGTCGGCGAAAGCCGTGCGCTCGAACCGCCAGGGCAAAAATGGGCGTACGCAGGTTGTGTGTCTGGACCCCGGCGCCGCATCGCCTGGCGCGTGCTCGACGCTCAATATTTCGGCGTCGCCCAACGGCGCCGTCGCGTGTTTCTTGTGGCAAGTGGTGGAGGTGGCGTCGATCCCGCCGAGGTACTTTTTGAGTGCGACGGCGTGCGCTGGGATTCTTCGCCGGGCTTCGCGCCGTGGCAAGACGCTGCCGGCGCTGCTGGATCGGGCGCTGCGGCAGCAGGCGGGTATTCGGGATATGCAGGACTGAAGCAGCCCTACGGCAAGGCCACGGTGACGTTCGGATTCGGCGGGGGCAACACCGCAGGACCCATTGACGTCGCGGCCTGCCTGACCGCGGCGCCCGGCCCGAAGAACGACTTCGAGGTCGAGACCTTCGTGGCGCAGTCCGTCGCGGGCAGCATCAGCCACACGCTCAGCACCGCCAACGGCGGCAAGGGCTGCAGCGAGGACGGCACCGGCAAGGGCGTGCCGATCATCGCCTTCACCGCACAGGGCTGCGGGGCGGACGCGACGACGAACCATGCACCGACGCTGCGTGCCGGCGGGCATCGCCTCAGCCACGCGAATGCCGGCGTCGTGCCGGCCATCGCGTTCGCGCAGAACTCGCGCCGCGAGCTGCGGCTGGAATCCGGCCACGGCAAGCTTGCCGGGACGCTCTCCTCGGGTGGCGGCAAGCCGGGCCAGGGCCGGCCGATGGTGATCGGCGTGGCGCTGCGCGGTCGCACCGAAGGCCTGGCCGCTGAACTGGGCGATGGCGTCTCGACCGCGCTGCGCACCAGCAGCGGCGGTGCCGACAAGCCCCATGTGCTGGCACCTGACTTCGAGGCACATTTCCGCTACGACTGGAACGACCCCGGCCCGGGCGACTGGTCGCAGTGGCGGGTACGTCGGCTGATGCCTGTGGAGTGCGAGCGGCTGCAAGGCATGCCCGACGACTACACGCTGGTCCCGTACCGCGGCAAGCCCGCCGCCGACGCGCCGCGCTACAAGGCGATCGGCAACTCCATGGCCGTGCCGTGCGTCGCGTGGCTGGGCCAGCGGCTGGTGCAGTGCCTGCACAAGACGGGATCGAGCGCTTCGGATTGATGCACGACGCGGCCGGCGGACCGCGTGATCCTCCCTCCTGCATTGCCGACGCATCGGCAACAACGAGCAGCCGGGGTGTCAAGGCTGCCGTGGGCTCCTCCCACGCCACCCGCCAGTTCGCCTCGGCATCTCACCGGCGAACGCTGCCCACCGGGCATCGATGCCACCTTCCTCCAACCCACGGGATGTATGCACGTCCCGTCAGGGGCGTGTCGTCAACCCGGTCGATATCAGGACTTTCCATGGACACCATCACCCGACAAGACCGCATCACGCTCAAGAACCTCAAGGTCGCGGATTTCGCGAGCGAGGAAACGCTGTGCTTCACCGCCACCGTCATGTTCGACGGCAGGCCCATCGCCGAAGCCCGCAATGACGGACACGGCGGCTCGACGTTCGTGCGCGCGTTGCAAGGCCAGGCCGCGCTGCTGGCCCAGGCCGAGGAATTCGCCAAGAGCCTGCCGCCGGCATCGCTCGACGTCGAACGCGAGGACGACGAGCCGCTTCTCATCGACATGACGCTCGACTTCCTCGTGGACCAGTTGGCCGATGCCATGCACGCGGAGCGCAAGCTGCGCACCGCGTTCAACCGCGACATCGGCAACAAGGTGCTGTTCATCAAGGACGGCAGGCTGCTGTTCCTCAAGGGCATCAAGCTCAAGGCCATTGCCGACTGCGCGGCGTATTTCGCAAAGCTGCGCAGCCGACAGGGCCAGCCCATCGTCATCCTGGCCGAGCTGCCAGCGGACGAGGCATTCGCCATCTGGAAGCAGCATGTCCTGGGCGACAAGCCCCGCTGATCCAGCATCACCGCACCGTCATGACCGCCCCGCACTCGTTGCGGGGCTTTTTCTTTGTCCCTGCGCACATCAATCGGGACGGGACCAGATGCCGATTTCCAACTGACGTGGCACGGCACCCCCACGAAGCTGCCCGCGTGTTCGCTGATTCGTCAGCACATGCCAGCAGCCAGGGTTTCAGGCTGCCGCGGGGTTCTCTCCGCGCAACCCACCAGTCCGCATCGCATCCATTGCGCGGACGCGCGTCCCCAAGACGCTGATGCTTTTTTTCAACCGCGTGCGGGAGCTGCCATCCCGTGAGGGACAGGGCCCCGCTTTTCCAAGGAGCCCATCCATGTCCCAGCAAGCCTCTTTCGGCCGATTCGGTCAATTGGCCTTGACCTACTGCGGCAAGTTCCTGCCGCTCGAAGTCCTGCACAGCGCCGCCGGCCACTACATCGGCACGCGCGATACCGAAGGTCCCGTTTCGCGGGAATCTCGTGAGTACTTCCGCAGCCATGCCGCGGCTCAACGTGCCCTCGAAAGAGGCGGCTGGTCCCAGCTCGCCATTCCCTGATCCAACTGGAGGAATCACGTCATGAACCAGCTACTGCCGCAGGAAGTCGTCGATCAGATCGTTCGGGAAGAACGGCATTTCAGCGCCGCGCCCCAAGCCTTTTTCGAGGCATGGAAGCGTGGTGTCGAGATCGCCGGCCCGCAATGGTTTGGCGATGGCACCCGTGAAGGTCTGAACCAGGCCAAGAGCAAGTGGGATCTGCGCCCCGACATGCTGCGCCTCAACGACGCCCTCGGCGTCCTGAGCAGCGGGGAACGCATGTTCCTGTCCGCGATGGTCAGCTTCTACAACGCGCGCGAGGGCGGTGCCATGCTCAAGCGCTGCCACTTCAACGGGTTGTCGGACTTCGACGGCCTCGATCTGCCTCGTCGCCAGGTGATCGCCGACCTGCTGCTGAACTACAGCGGTTGGTGAGCCGGTTCCTGGCACACCTTCATCACTGCGTTCACGCGACCCCATGAGGGACATGCGCCTCGTCCGAGGCCATGTCCCTCGCGTTTTCTCCCCGCCCAGTGCCATCCGGCATCAGGCGGTTCCCCTGCGGATGCCATCGTCCGCAAGGGCTGGCTCCGTTCATTCATCGAAAGGAGCCTTCATGGCCAACAACTACTACGAAGCCACCGGCGTTCTCGTGCTCGACCGAGTGACGCCCGTCATCCAGGCGCTGTTCGGCGCCTTCGCGCTGGACGAGAGCCACCCCGGCAACGGGCAGGCCTACATCGCCCAGATCGCCGAGACCACCAATCCGCAATGGCCGGACGTGCTCGATGGCCTGGAAGACCTGGCCACGCAACTCGGCATTCCTATGCCGGACGACGAAGGGCTGTCGATCCCGCCGCTGCTCGAATTGCTCGCCGTGCACTTCGGTGCCGATGAGGACGAAGAGCTGGCGAACTTGATCGAGCGTCATTCGTTCGAGGACACCGCCGATCTCGACGCCTTGTTTCTGATCGCCACCCGGTTCGATGACGGCCACAACCTGACCGCCATCCAGTTCGAGGGATGCTGGTATTGCAGCAAGCCGCGGCTGTTCGAGTTCGGCGGCAACGGCTGCTACCTGAGCCGCGAGGTCCGCGTCATCAGCTCGTCCTCCCAGGCCCTCCAACTCGGTTGCCAGTTGCACGAGGCCATTGTGGCCGCCGACATCGAAGAGGCTTCGGCCCTGATCGCGCTGGAGACCATCAATCTGCTGGCGGGCGTCAGCGACGAGCCATTCCGCATGAATTTGCGCCGGCGCGTCGCCGAGCGATTGGCCCAAACGCCAACGATCAGCATCACCTGACGCTGTTTCCTTTCTTTCCACCCACCAGGGTCAATTCCCGGTGGCGGGGATTGGCTCCATCATTATTCTGTTGGAGAAATCCCATGTCCCAGAATCCCAATCCCTTTCTACGCGGCTACTGGAATCTGAAGGTCGTCCGCACGCTGTCCATCAGCCACGAGGACGGAAGCCCGCATGTCTGGCGAAACATCCACCCGAGCCAGCAGCACCTCTGCGACGCGGCGCTGGTTTCTTCTCCCTGCATCGTCACCAGCGACTTCGCGGTGGTCAGGACTGGCACCGAACCTGTCGGCGCCGCACTGATCGCCGAATGCGACGCGGCTGATGGGGTCAGCGGCGAAGGCGTGGTGGGTGCCGTGGTGTACGCGATTCACGGCGACGACTTCGACGGCCGCCCCGTCCACGTCGGCGACACTTATTCGGCCGAGGCCGCACGGGAAGTCGTGCAGCGGTTGAGCTTCGAGACCGGCTACTACAGCCGGTGCTGGGAAATCAGCAGCGCGCACATCAGCCAGGAAACCGGCCAGTACCTGGCCAACCTGGCTGACCTCGCGACGCCGGAGGCCTTTTTGTTCGTTGCGTTCCGGGTTCCCTACAGCCCGGCGATCGGCGTCAAGCTGATCTCCACGCCCTGGACGGACCAGCACCTGCAGGACGTCGAGGGGATCTCCGCCGAACTGCTTCGGCAGGAGCACTGCAGCAAGGGCATGCCGGACGACCTGGCACAGATCCTTGAACTGGCCGGCCAAGCCGACGTGCGCCTCCTCATCCTCGATGCCGACGCACCCGTGTTGCCGGGCCTGCCGCTGGCCGGCGAATAGCTGCCACACACATCCCCAGCCTTCCTTTTCCTCACAGCATGCCGGCCCGGTCTCCCGCCAGGGAGCCGGGCCGGCGCACTTTCACAGGAGCGATCCCATGTTCCCCGACCTCATCACACCCGCATCCGACTTCGAGCACCAGCTTGGCGCCTGCGTCAACGCCATGAGCCAGGACGACGCCATCGGCCAGATCCTGGTATTCGAGCGCATGAGCGGCACGCTGCACATGCGCCATATCGCCAGCGCCGACCTGGTGGACACTGACGTGGACGACTACGAAATGGTCGTCTTCGACGGTGGCAACACAAGCGGCGACACGTGGAAGCACGTGTTCTTTCCGCGTCAGCGCGAACACTACTTCGTGTACCAAGCCTGATCCCTCCAGCCCCTTCCGAGGGGCTTTTTCTTGCCCGCAGCACAGGAAAACGGTTGTGGGGCGGTGCCGTTTCCTGCGGGCACGCCGGCCGCCCCGGGACCATGCTTGCCCCATGTTCGTCGGCGTTGCCGGCACATGCCCAGGCAGTCGAGACCTTCGAGGCTGCAAGCACGGGAAACCGTGCTGGTCGTTTCTTCCTACGGACCTACCGCGTCCATCCACGCCACCCACAAGGGACCTCTCCCTTGCGGGCGGGGAATCCCTTGTTTTTCCTCAAGGAGTTTCCCCATGGACCGTTCCCTCATCAAATCCATGATGCCTTCGCTGGTCGCAGGCCATGTGCCCCGCAACGTGCGATCGTTCAAGTACCGCGTGTTCGATGATCAGCCGCTGTCCTCAACGCTGGGCTTTGCCATCGACCCCCAACCCTTCGACGGCAAGGTGGTCGCCGCGACCGACGATGCCATCGTCGTCAAGCTCAAGCCTTCCGAGTTCGCGGTGCTCGATCCCAGCCTGGTGACCACGGTTCCTGCCGAAGGCGCCAAGGTGCATGTCCAACCCTATGCCCGTCGTCGCTTCGACGGACTGCGCGCGGACACGCCGGAGGTCATCACCGAGGAGACTTCGGACGGCACGCCGTACACCATCACGAGGCACATCCTCGGCTCGGCGCCGGCCAAGCTGCCCATTCCCACGCCGCAGTGCATGGAGTTGGGCCAGCTCATCGAGCAGTTGGAGGAGATGCCGGCCCCCGATCGCTTCCGGCGCATCACCCACATGCTGGTGGATGCCGGTGCCCGCGACTTCACCTGGGTCGATCCCACGCCCTCCAAGATCATCGAGACCCCGCCGGCGATCAGCTTCACGGTCTCGACCGCGAAGTTCGAGGGCCGGGTGACGATCCTCTACGACCGCGGCGGAGACACCTACGTGGTGGAACTGCACCGTCAGAACGGTGAATCGGTCGAACTGGTCGATCGGCACGACGAGGTGTATTTCGACATGCTCGGCGAAGTGCTGGAG
>NZ_DDCI01000009.1:382214-471435 GCF_002335265.1 Cupriavidus sp. UBA2010 | reverse complement strand
GTTCGAGAAAAACTGGTCCGCAGCTCAGCAACACCGGCCTGCCTAATTCCCTCGGTTATGAGATTCGTGGAACAGGGGCAAGGTCAGTCTTCTGGCTATCAGGTATCGGAATCCCATCCCTACGCTGACCACGTTTTCTGCGTCCGAGAAAGATTGCCGGCCGTAAGCCTTGCCGAGTCCCGAAAATCCAAGGACAGACCATCGCGGCTGGATATCCCAACGCAATTCGACCTCCGTGGCAATGGCGTTGCGGTCCTGGTAACGCGCCTTCTTTACGCCACGAAGGTCAATATAGGGCTGGACAAAGAACGGTACGTCTCCTGTCGAGAAACGCGTGTCCGCTCTGAGTCCCAGGACGAATGCCTTACCAAGAGGTAGCCAAGTGTAGCCGCGCGCCGCATACATGTTGTAATTCTGTGTGCTGCCTATACCGTCGCGAGCGAATTGGGTTTCGATTTCGGCAAAGCTGCCGCGGTTAGGAAAGAAAATGTTGTCCCGAGAATCGTAGTCGATCACAAGGCTCGCCGCGCTGATACGCTGGTCCCGACCTTGACCGGTCACATCAGACGGGTTCTGTCCGAACTTGAAGGTCGCGTTGGCATCGAAGAAGATATAGCGTGGCCCAGCGAACCATCGGCTGTTTCCAATGCGGACCAGTAGCTGCTGGAAGAGTCCGATCCCATCCAGTTCATACGCACGCGCCTGATTTGCCACGCCGAAGTAATCCAGATTCGCATCGACTTTGGCGACACCACCAAGATAGCGGTATCTGTCGTTATCCCAGCTATGGAAGTGTGCGACCGCGCCTGCCCACGTACCGTTATCGGTGTAAGCACCCCCGAGCACCGTGATGTTCGGCGGCGCCCGCTCCTGCCCAAGCTCTTTCGCTCGTGTCTCGCTTTCCGCGAGGGACTCGGAGAAGAACAGGAGCCCGATACCGACACCGAATCCGACCGCCGGCTCGGTAATCACAAACGGGACGGGCAACGCACCCTTGTGTTCGAGTAGATAGTTGCTGAGATCAAACGCCCCGTCTTCCGGGTCGCGAAAGCTCGGCGAGCCCGATTGTGCACTCGCACAGATCGGGAGGAACGAGAGCAGCAAGGACATGGCTGCCAGCAGTAAGGAACTCCGCCTGAAAGCGACATCTCTCATACGCCCACCCAGATCCGTAGTTCGCTTCAATTCCCGCGTGTCTGCAACATGGAAATCCGATCGATTCCTTTCGTCTATTGGACCAAGGACCATTGCTGGCCGCGTGTGTGCCACCTACATGTTGCGGCCATGCCTCGCGCCTGACTGGAGGGCCCGTGATGAAGGACAGGCTCTATCGCCCCAGGTCCCGCTCAAGTGCTGAAGCAGCCATCGACAAGGCGTAGCCTGTCGGGGCGATGCCGCGCCCGAGAAATACGGCAGAAGTACGGCCGGCGCTAGCGTGACATCATCAGAACGCTTCGTTGATCTGAAAATAGACGCCCTTCGTGTTGCGGCCAACGCCGGCATCAAAGCGAACGTTCACGCGCGGCTTGAATTCGAAACGGTATCCGACACCAGCATTCGGCAACCAGTGCGCGGAAGTGAGCGCGCCCGGATTGGGAGCCACTGCCCCCGTACCGACCCAGAACACCATGCCCTGCCGCCCGACGATGTGCCATCTGTACTCCGCCTGGACGCCTGCCATGACCTTGTCCCGGAATTGGCCAAGAAAGTAGCCGCGCATGCGCTTGTTGTTACCGAGCGTTGCCATCATGTCCCACGGCACATCCCCAAAATTGAAGTTCCCGTAGAGATCGAACGCCAGCACATCGCGCTCGCGCATCCGGAAATACTTGTTGGCGGTGATCTCGAGATTTTCCATGTCAGTATCGCTGCCCAGTGCACGCCGATACACCGTGGCATTGGCCAGCAACGACTCGCCACGGTAGGGATTCGGGATGAAGTCGCGCGTGTCATAGGAGAAATGCGCGCTGATCCCGGAACTCAGTACGCGCGGACCGTGTGGATCCGTCGCCAGCGCGCTTTCCGCGCCACGCTCGAGTTTGGTGGCGTTGTCATACTGCAGGCTATATCCAGCCCCCATATAGACGTTCGGCGCGACCCGGAACAGGATCTTTGGCTGTAGCGCCACGGTTTGGCGCGTATAGGATTCCTTGTTGGCGCTGTCGATGGCGTTGTTGTAGCCGATACCCCAATATGCCGTCGGCATGTTGATGAGGTCCGCTTCGATTGTGACGCGGTAGCTATCGTCCGCGAAGAACGTATTGTTCTCGACCGATATGCCGTAAGCCCCCTTGACAGTGCCGAAGCCGCGGATCGACAGCGTGGAAAGCTGCGTCTCCGCCTCCGCACTCTTGGGCTTGTAGAGTCCGATCGCTGCCGCCCCGATTCCGAACCCCATCTCCGGGTTATAGAACGGCCCGGGCAGAACGCCCCAGTCGATGCCCTTGCTGACGTCCACCTCCTTGGACGCGCCGAGCTTGTTGAGAAGCCTGTCAATCCACCCTTGCTTCTCACTGTCGTCTGCTTGATTGACCTCGGCCGAGATGGCCGTAGCGCACCACAGGCCGATCACGAGTATGCAGGTGGTCTGTGGATGCGCGCGCATGAAGTCTTTCTAGAATCGGAAGAAGCCGGTCGCAATAATATTGTTCCGGTTGTATCCGTAACCGAACTCCATGATGAACCCCAGACTGCGGTTGACTGCCCAGCTCACGCCTGCCGATCCACTCCAGGCGCCGACCACACTCTGATTGATTTCGTAATTCAGCCGCGCTGTCTGGCCGCCAGCATCTTGGATCGGGACGTCAAAATGGCCAGTGATCTTGGCATGAGTCCTGAAATAGGTCACACCGACAAATGGCGTCAATAGGCCCAGACCTGGGCCAAGGCGAAAATTCCAGCCGATGCGCGGGCCGATGTTGATGGACTGCACAGGCGTCTCTGACATCGTAATGTCCGAAACGGTATAGGTTACGGGCAAGGAGAAAAAAAGCTGCTTGTACGTGCCAACCAGCGTAAAGCCACCACCGAAGGTGTGGCCGCTATAGTTCGCGAATTGCGTGGGCAGCTTGATGGGGTTGGAACACTCTGGACGAGGCCGACTGCCACCGCAGCCGATATTGATGCCGAAGAACTGCTGCAAGTCCGTCTTGGACGAGAACGAAATGTCGATCGCCCCATTCCCCTCGATGGTGCCGAGCATCCCATAGACATTCAAGAACGGAAATATCCACGCTCCGATCTGGAACTGATTTGAGACGTTGTGAAGTTTGGATTGCTGAAACTGGACGAAGTCCGCTGCGCGTAGAGGATTGCTCCCCGCGGAAACCGCGAGGTCGCTAAGCTGATACCGCTGGTATCCGTTGTAATAGGAATAGCCGATGTTGTATGGATTCGGAAGGTTGTAGCCTTTATCGATCACGCGCTGCGCAAAAAACGGTAGTGCTCTGTCCCACTCCTTCGGTGCCTCGGGCGCGGGCTCCGCAGTGCCTACCGGCCCGACAACGCCCCGATAGGGTCCAGATTCCGTGTCGGGGCTGGCCGTAGTCGCTCCGGCACCGCCATCGCTGCCTGCAGTCCAGGCGTGCGCCGCGAATGCACTGACGGCAAAAGCCAGGAAGACAAGGTAGCGAGGGAGCGCTCCGCGCAATACTGATCTGCCCATGTGACATTCCCGTCCGGTGGCCAACTCCGCGTTGCCTCTGCGTCCCCCGTGTGGGGTTCGATCGTGTAGCCCTTTGGAGCGGCCGAGCCGTTTGAGGCAGTGCTGGCGCTCATCCTGGTCTTCAGATGAACGTTGCACGCAGCACAAGACGTCGGGTGAATGGCGTCTGACAGAACGACAGAACACGAAACCAGACGTCCCGGCACCAGTAGCGCGAGTGGTCTCTGTCAGCGGTTGAAGTCCAGCACGATGCGACCTTCGATCTGGCCGGCCTTCATGCGGTCGAAAATACTATTGATCGAGTCCAGTTTCTCCGTGGATACCGTGGCTTTCACCATACCGCTCGAGGCGAATTCGAGTGCTTCCTGCAGATCGCTACGCGTGCCGACAATGGAGCCACGGATAGTGATGGCCTTGAGCACCACGTCAAAGATCGGGGTGGGGAAGTCTCCCGGAGGCAGGCCGTTCAGCGAGATCGTGCCACCGCGCCGCACCATGCCGATGGCCTGCGAGAACGCCTGCGGCGAGACTGCGGTGACCAATACGCCGTGCGCACCGCCAATTTCCTTCTGCAAGAAGGCAGCAGGATCGGTAGTGCGAGCATTGATGGCAACTTCGGCACCGAGCTTGCGCGCGAATGCGAGCTTCGCGTCGTCGATGTCGACGGCGGCCACACGCAGGCCCATTGCCTTCGCATACTGTACGGCCACGTGGCCCAGACCGCCGATTCCAGAGATCACCACCCACTGCCCTGGTCGTGTGTCGGTGACCTTGAGACCCTTGTAGACCGTCACCCCAGCGCACAGGATCGGCGCGATTTCGATGAAGTCGACATTCTTCGGCAGCAGACCGACATAGTTCGGATCGGCCACCACGAACTCGCCGTAGCCACCGTTGACGGAGTAGCCGGTGTTCTGCTGCTTCTCGCACAGCGTTTCCCAGCCCTGGAGGCAGTGCTCGCAGTAACCGCAGGCGCTGTAGAGCCACGGCACGCCGACGCGATCCCCTTCCTTCACGCGTTTGACATTGGCACCAACTGCCGACACGAATCCCACGCCTTCATGGCCGGGAATGAATGGCAGCGACGGCTTGACCGGCCAGTCGCCCTGCGCCGCATGCAGATCGGTGTGGCAGACGCCGGACGCTTCGATCTTGACCTGGATCTGGCCAGGGCCAGGCTGCGGCACGGGCACTTCGTCGATCGTCAGAGGTGCGCCGAACGCGCGCACGACTGCGGCTTTCATCATGGCTGGCATATGTGGCTCCTTCTACAGGTGGCGCGTCGTCGACAGCGGGAAACATGCCATAGGCACGCGGCGTCCGACGCCAGAGTCATGATATGAATCAGGATCCGGATGGTCCAGAACTGAACACGGACTGTGGATCGAGACCGTGGCCCCGGACTACCAGAACCCCAGAATCTTCCACCAGATACCGCCTACCACGGCGAAGATGACAAGTTCAAAGACACACATCACCGCGCCGACCCGCCACCATTGCCCCATCGTCACATACCCGCTGCCGAATATGATCGGCGATGTGCCGGTGGCGTAGTGGGTCAGCGTCATCATGATCGCCGAGCCGGCGGCCATCATCAGCATGAAAGGTGCGATGTAAGCCGACGGAATCAACTGCGCGCCCACTGTCAGAAAGGCCAGCATCATCGCGCTGATATGGGCAGTGGTACTTGCGAATAGGTAATGAGAAAACACGAACGCCAGCACCAATATGGCGGCAATCGAGAGCCAACCCATTCCACTGGCAGCAATGGCATCGCGCATATCGGCCGAGAACCATGCGATCACGCCAAGCTTGTTGAGCTGCTCCGCAAGCATTACCAGAGCGCCGAACCAGATCAGGGTGTCCCAGGCGCTCTTCTCCGATAACACATCGTCCCAGTCGATCGTGCCGGTAATGATCAACGCGAACAGGCCGAGAAAGGCGACCACCGTCGGGTCGAGCGTGAACGTCGGCCCCCAGATCATTGCCGGCACGTTGGCCCACAGAATCAGCATCATGGCGAAGACACCAATCATGACGCGCTCTTTGCCACCCAGGGGGCCCATGCGAGCCAGCTCGCCCCTGGCGTATTCGATCGCGTTGGGGGTCGCCTTCAGTTCGGGCGGACAGAGCACGAGAATGACAAGCGGCATCAGAAGCAGGCAGACCAGGCCGGGCAGCAGCATGCACAGCGCCCAGGTGGTCCAGCTCAGGTGAAGCGACTGGCCACTGGCCTTGGCCACGTAGTCGACGACCAGGGGGTTCGGCGCGGTGGCGGTCACAAACATGGCCGAAGTGATCGGGTTGGCGTGGTAGTTGACCAGTGCCAGATAGGTACCGACCTTTCCCTGTGTCCCGTTAGCCGGATCAGATTCGAAAGCGCCGGCAATCGACCGCATGATCGGGTGCACGATGCCGCCGCCGCGCGCGGTGTTGCTGGGCGTGAATGGCGCCAGCACCAGCTCGCAGATCGCCAGCCCGTAGCCGATGCCGACTGTCCGCTTGCCCAATAGCGCGATGAACATCAGGCCTATGCGACTACCCAGCCCGGTCTTCTTCAGGCCGCGCGAAATCAGGATGGCCACAACGATCAGCCAGATCAGCGGACTATCAAAGCTGCTCAGCGCATCGGCAATGGCGCCCTTGGACGAGTTCGAGGTCACTTGCGCCAGTGACACGATCACGATTGCCATCATCGCCATCACACCGATCGGCATCACCTTGAGAATGATGGCGACGATCGTGGTCAGAAAGATGGCGACCAGATCCCAAGCGTTGTCCTTCAAACCAGCCGGCGTCGGTGTGAGCAGCAGTGTGACAAGCACAACCGTGGTGATGATGGCCGGCGTCAGCCGAAAAGGCACCACGGACATGAAGTAGCGATATGTCGCGACGATCTTGGCGAACATCTCCGAACCTCCTCGAAAAGGACACGGCGAAATGAAGGCAGCCAAAGTCTCCGCGTCTGCCGACACGATCTTCTGACACGAACAGCTCTACCCGGCTGTGCCGCGCGCTTTCCATACTCAGAAAATCCTGATGGAAGGATTCCGCGAGCGGAAGTGAATCTTTTCGAAAATTGGATGAAAAAACTAAAAACCTGGAATCCTTCGGCCGTGATGCCGGGACGACGGCGGCCTACCGTCAGGGATCAGGCTCGCCCGACGAAAGGGACGACGGTTCATCTTGCAGCGCCGGCTGCACACTATTTTGGAAGCGCCCCGCGTGGACATATGATTGATCGGGGCTCCGGCTGGTGAGCGTCAATATGCACGTGGGACCGAGCATCCACGCGTGCCGCAAGCAGCACCTTGCCTGCGTATGCTGACTTCGCACGACAAATCGCCTTTGGCATGGGGGAAGATCGGCCATGTCCAGGTGAATGAACAAGTCATTTCTGACCAATCAGTAGACGTTTCATCAGCGGGAATCATGGGCCATTCACAGAGTTCAGCTACTTACTGGTCGATGGATCGGCGCATGAAGAAGTCGTGGCTTCGGCGGGCGTTACCTATTCTGGCCCTGCTGGTGGCCATAGATATCCTGGTGAATGTATGGCAGTCCTACTATGACTTTCGTGCAATCAACGCCTTGGCCGCCCGGCTACTGGATGTGCAATCTTCCCTGATGGCCGGACGTATCGCAGATCAGTTTCGCGACGTAACTGCGTTAACGAGCGGAACGGAGCGCCTGCTCGATACGGGCACACTCACGGACGCCACACTTGTCAATCTCACCGAGGCTCTGGATAACCCATTGAGACGCGCGCTGATCGGGGTGTTCGATCCGCAGGGTGAGCATCTGCTTGCCAGTTCCCGTCCGGGCTTCATGAACGAAGTGCCGCCGCTTGACCAGATTTTGGCAAGCGTGCGAGCCAATCCGTCAAACGCCGTCATACTCCCCGTCGCGTGGGGCGAGCGTGGCGCGGTCGTGCTCGCCAAAGGGCATCAGAACCGGGCGATGAACCTAGATGCGGTGGTCGTCATCATCCTGACCTACGAACGCCTTGTGCTTGACGGCGTGAACCTGGCACCCGGCACCTCCGTTCTGCTATTGGATAGCGAACACCGCCTGGTGATGCGTGATCCGGAGCATCCGACACTAGCCGTTGGACAGGTCCTGCGCGAAGATCGCGGGCGGGCCGGACCAACAACCGCAACGCAATATGCTTCCTCGCAAATCGACGGTATCGAGCGTTTGGTGTCCACACGAAGCATTGCGACACGGCTGACCCCCGACCACTGGACGGTGGCGGTCGGATATTCGGTCAGCGATTTCCGGGAGGGCTTCTGGCGGAGCACCTACATCAATGCGGCCGGCGCCGCTGTCATGCTTCTCATGTTGCTGAGCGGCATTCTGCTGATCCTCCACGAGCGTCGTCTGCAGGATCGGGTCGAGAGGTTCGCGAGCATGGTGTCAACCATCGTCAAGAACATGCCGACGCCCGTTGCCGTAGTCGACCATGACACGGAACAGATCCTCCTGACTAACGAAGCCATACTGGCGGACTTCGGCGCTGTGGCCGGAGCGGGGCAATCATTCTCCCGGCTCTTTGCGAACGCCGCAGACTGGTCGCAGGTATGTACGACCCGTATGGATGAAGCCATTCCCATGCTTACGCGCGACGGAACGCGATACATGCTGGTGCATTGTGCTCAGCTTGAGTTTGGAGGTGAATCAGTCGCGTCAAAAGCGGTACTTGTCACACTGGTCGACGTCAACAGCCAGCAACAGATGCTCAAGGAGTTGCGAACCCAAGCCGACCTCGATGCACTGACCGGGCTCGCCAACCGCCGCTATTTCGAAAACGCAGCCCAGAAGGCAGTCATGCACACGCGCAAGCAAGGCAGTGCCTTGTCGATACTCGCGCTCGATCTTGATCTATTCAAGCGGGTGAATGATACCTACGGCCATGCCGCTGGCGATCGCGTTTTACAGGTGGTGGCGCGGCAATTCGAGGGCGCATTGCGTAGCACTGACCTTGGCGCGCGTATAGGCGGAGAAGAGTTCACCGCAATCCTGTTTGATACGGCACTGGGACAGGCGCAGGTGATCGCCGAGCGCATCCGCGCCGCCATCCAGAATACGCCGATCATTCTTGAGTCCGGAGAAGCAATCACGCAGACCGTGAGTATTGGCATCGCGGCGTACCGCGAAGGCGAATCCGACCTCGCGGCAGCGCAGGAACGGGCGGACGCCGCCCTCTACAGCGCCAAGGCAGCGGGGCGAAACCGCGTTCATGTGTATGTGCCCGAGACGTCTGCGCCCCAAGATGCCGGCTAGGTACGGAATGTCGGTTTGACCATCGCAAACTGCCGCCTGGCCTGGGTGGCTCTGGATACGCATGGGGTGCGGACGACAAATGTAGGCAGAGAGCCTCACCCAGGCATCACATTGCAGACGAAGCGCCTGAGACTATTCTTACTCTGATCCTCTGCTTTCCTGGCACTTGAAGGTGCGGCGCTCGCCCGCTTTTCAGCCGACCCTTGGCTCCCTTCCGTCCATCCTGGGGTACGAAATGATCAAGCGCATCACAGTTGTTTCGGCTTCGGTTGCCCTTGGGTGTCTCGCGACGGTCGTACCAGTCCTCACCAGCCTCTATGTCGCGAAAAAGGACGTCGAACGACGAGAGCGTGCCGAGATTAAGGACTTCGCCAAAAAGGCGATCATGCGCGCGGAAGTTGTCACGTCCCAGGCCTTTGCCGCCCTCAATGATCTTGACCAACAGCCGGGTGCGCCTTGCTCGCCCCCCAACCTCGAACACGCGGCACGCGTGATCTACAACTACCGGTACGTTCAGGATGCGGGTGCGTACGCCGATGGGCTGTACCTCTGCTCGCCACTGCTCGGCGACGTGCGCGCGAAGGACCTGACGTTGCCTCCCCCGGATTACCGGAGCAACGAGGGATATTCCATGTGGTTCAGGCGGAGGAGTCCGCTTAGCAACGAGCGCAATGACCTCCAGATCGGACGCAACGGCCGTTACGTCTCCATTGATCGCGGCTCCTACGTCGACCTGATCGACCCAGCCAAGCGCCCCATCGCGGCAATCCAAACCGCCACGGGAACGCTGATCGCCGTCTCGACCGGCGCCGACCCAGGCGACATGCTCAACGCCTGGAAGCAAAGTGGCAACGTGAAGAGTGACGAATGGAATTACGCCGTAGCCCAGTCTTCAACACGACAGATCGCCGTCGTTGTGAAATCGCCGCGCAGCAGTATCGCCGGCAACTGGCCGAAGTTGCTGGCTGCCTGGCTTTCCATTGGCGTCACTGCGGGCGCATTGCTTGGATGGCTTGCGTACAAACGCATCTCCTGGCAGTTCTCATTCCCGGCAACCCTTGAATGGGCCATTTCACGGCGCAAGATCGACGTTGTCTATCAGCCCATCGTCCGCATCGCCGACAACGAATGCGTAGGCGTCGAGGCGCTCACAAGGTGGACCCTTCACGGTCAGGCGATTTCACCCGAGGTATTTGTGCGAGTCGCCGAGGAGAATAACCTCATCCAATTTTTGACAGACGTCGTCCTCGAGAAGACGATCGCGCAACTTGGCAAGATGCTCGTCGCGAATCCCACGTTCTATGTCTCGATCAATGTGAGCAGCGAGGATCTGCGCAGCGTACGCTTCCTTAACCTGCTCACGTCGTCGCTTGCCGGGACGGGCATCACCCCTCGGCAGATCCGAATCGAAGCGACGGAGCGCAGTTTCATGAATACCGATGAGACACGGGGTGTCATTGCCGCGTTCAGGGCAGCGGGCCATCCCATCTACATTGACGACTTTGGAACGGGCTACTCGAGTCTGTCCTATCTGCAATCCTTCGAGATTGACGTTCTGAAAATCGACAAGTCGTTCGTCGACACGATCGAGCAGGACACCGCCTCAAGTGTTGTCGCTCCCCACATTATCGCGATGGCTCATGACATGGGCTTGGAAATCGTCGCTGAAGGTGTGGAGTCGGCCGTTCAGGTCGCATGGCTCCTCGAAAGAGGCGTGCATTATGCGCAGGGATGGTATTACGCCAAGCCGATGACGGCGGCCACACTCGCGACATGGCTCAGCAAAGCTCATGCGCCACGCCAGGCAGTCAGCCTGGCAACAACTTAGAAGACCGATGCGCATCGATGCCATTGGTATGACTCGGCGAGACAGCCAGGCGGCTAGAGAGCATTGCGCTGGACGTGTCACGGGCCTAAAGAACCTGGAGCGCAATCACTCTGAGCTGGTCGTCATAGGGTGTCCGTGACTCTTTGATTTGGACCCTCTCCTCAGCCGCGCCCCCGAAGCACCTGGCGCCCGTCTCTCTCGCGCTCAGGATACCGCCGCAAGGGACTCGCTCAGAGATGGCGATTGAGTACGGGCCCGGTCCAATGGGCGGGCCGGGCAACGAGCGAAACGCGTGGGACTTTTAAGGGACCAGAGAGGGACGCGAAGGGGTGCAGCGAAGGACCACAACTACGGCCAGAGAATCGCACCCCAGAAAAAACAAAACCCCGGAAGACCGCGATCTTCCGGGGTTCGCCGCCAATACGATGTAGTGGCGGAGACGGAGGGATTCGAACCCTCGATCCAGGTTTTGGCCCGGATGCTCCCTTAGCAGGGGAGTGCCTTCGACCTCTCGGCCACGTCTCCCAAACTTGCGTTGTGCGAGGGAGCCGCACAACGAAGCGCGTATTCTAGCGAGGGTACCGCTACTGGTCAATGAAAATTCGATGACCCGCAGCAAAAAATGTCACGCCCCGCCGGAACGTTTTCAGTTCCGGATCACGCCTGATCCAGCTCGAACACCTTGTGCAGCGCGCGCACGGCGAGCTCCATGTACTTCTCGTCGATCAGCACCGAGATCTTGATTTCCGACGTGGAGATCATCTGGATGTTGATGCCCTCTTCCGACAGCGTGCGGAACATCTTGCTGGCGATGCCCACGTGCGAGCGCATACCCACGCCCACCACCGACACCTTCGACACCTTCGGGTCGCCCGACACGCTCTCGGCGCCAATATGGCCCTTCACGTTGTCGTTCAGGATCGTCAGCGCACGCTGGTAGTCACCGCGCGGCACGGTGAACGTGAAGTCGGTCTTGCCGTCCACGGACTGGTTCTGGATGATCATGTCGACGTCGATATTGGCGTCGGCGATCGGGCCCAGGATCTGGTAGGCAATGCCCGGCTTGTCCGGAACGCCAAGGACAGTGATCTTGGCTTCGTCACGGGCAAAGGCGATGCCGGAGATGACGGCTGCTTCCATTTCAGACTCTTCCTCAAAAGTAATCAGCGTGCCCGAATGCATTTCCTGTTCGAGCGGCATCAGGGGGTCGGTCAGCGACGACAGCACGCGCGTCTTCACGCGATATTTGCCGGCAAACTCCACCGAACGGATCTGCAGCACCTTCGAACCCAGGCTGGCCATTTCCAGCATTTCCTCGAAGGTGATCTGGTCCAGGCGGCGGGCGTCTTCGACCACGCGCGGATCGGTCGTATACACGCCATCCACGTCGGTATAGATCAGGCACTCGTCGGCTTCAATCGCCGCGGCAATGGCCACGGCCGAGGTATCGGAACCACCGCGACCCAGTGTCGTGATGTTGCCGTCGCCGTCAATGCCCTGGAAACCCGTGACCACGACCACCTTGCCGGCATCCAGGTCACCCAGGATGCGCTCGTCATCGATCGATTCGATGCGGGCCTTGGTGTAGGACGAGTCGGTCTTCACCGGCACCTGCCAGCCCGTGTAGCTGACCGCGTCGATGCCTTCGCCGTGCAGCGCGATGGCCAGCAGGGCCACGCTGGCCTGCTCGCCAGTCGACGCCAGCATATCGAGTTCACGCGGGTCCGGCTGCGCGGAGATTTCCTTGGCAAGGCCCAGCAGGCGATTGGTTTCGCCCGACATGGCCGAAGGCACCACGACAACGCGGTGACCGGCGCGGTGCCACTTGGCCACGCGCTTGGCGACATTCTTGATGCGTTCCGTAGAACCCATCGAAGTGCCGCCGTATTTGTGAACGATGAGAGCCATCTTCTTATCGACGCCAGCGATTGTGCAAAGCACATGAAATTACACGAAGAGTGGCTGCCCGTAAAGGCCAAAGGGGGTAAAACCGGCAAGAACACTGCAGATTTTGCATCATTTTCTTGTGAAAATAATTCACAAGCCGAAATGATACTGTCCCCATTTTTTGCCGAAAACTGGGAGATTAACCGCGCAGATCGGGCCGCGCGAGCCACTCCACGCGCCACCGCGGGGCATGTGGCGCATCGTTGGGCCAGCGACGATGCATGCCCAAACCAGCCGCCAGGACCAGCACATCGGCACTCCATAGCAGCGGCAGATGCGCTCGCCGCCATGCGGGAATATCCGCCTCCTGATAGGCCTGTTTCAGCGCTCGCGCCGGGCCACCCGGACGCAGGACGATGCGCTCGCCCCCTGCCCTGCCAGCCAGCCTCAACGGCACGCGCAGCACAGACTCCGGCACACCAAAGGTGTCATCACGCTCGAAGTGCAGTTCGCCACGCCATGCCGGCACGACGATGCGCGATTCGCCGCGCCACTCGAACGCAAACGGCGCCGGCATTCCAGCGGGCACGGCTGGGCAGGCCAGCAGCCGGTCACGGAAACGTCGTAGCACCAGGCCATCGTGTGCGATGGCCGGCTCGCCACCTTGATGCTGGATGAGTTGGGCCCGCATCGCGGCCAGGCGCGCCGTCGACGGCGGCTGGGTGCCGAGATCGCGCAGCCAGTGGCGAAGCACGGCATCCGCGTGCTCGGATGGCAAGGCGCGCAGGCCCGCGAGATCAAGTTCTGAAATGGTGTCGGCATCGCGCCCGGCGCAGACCAGCGAAGCCAGCGATTGCGCGGCCAGCGCATCGAGCATGCCGGCGGCCTGTACGAAATGCGTGGCGGCCTGGGCCACGCTCTCATAGAGGGCCGGAAACGCCTGTAATAGTGAGGGCAATTGCGCGCGCAGCGCATTGCGCGCGAAACGCGTGTCCGCGTTCGAAGGATCGTCGATCCAGCGCAACCCCTGCCGCGCGCAGTAATCATCGATCTCGGCGCGTGTCACACCGAGCCATGGGCGCACCAGTTGAATGTCGCCCCGTTCATCGAGCGGGCGTCGCGTGGGCATTCCAGCCATGCCGGCCACACCCGTTCCACGGAACAGCCGCAGCAGCACGGTTTCCACCTGATCGTCACGATGATGCGCGAACAGCAGCAGCCGCGCGCCCTGCTCGCGACACATGCGACCCAGCGCCTCATGGCGAGCGCGCCGCGCCGCAGCCTCTATGCCCTCGCCCGTCGCCGCCTGCACCGTCACGCGCGCGCTGGCCAAGGGCACTTGCAGATCGCTGCACAGCGCGGCGCAGAATCGGTCCCAGTCATCGGCCTGCGCCTGCAGGCCATGGTGCACGTGCAGCGCCACCAGACGCGCAAGCGGCCACGTGGCTGCCAGGGCTTCCCGCGTGGCATGGAGCAGCGCCACGGAGTCGCGGCCACCTGACAGCGCCACCGCGACGGTCACGGGCTGCCTGTCGGCGGCCAGTTGGCCACCAGTCTCCAACCGCCTCTCGCCAGAAACAACAAAGGCCGCACTGGCCTGTAGAGCCTGTGCGACCTTGTCGGTCAGACGCGCGATCAGTTGCGTCGAATTCCCTGCGCTCACATCACTCCTGGGCGCCGGTTTCCTTGAACTTGCCATAGGCCATCAGTCGCTCGTGACGACGCGCCTGCAGTTCCTTGACGCTCATGCCCTGGAACTGGCGCAGCGATTCGGCCAGTGAGCGCTTGAGCATCGTCGCCATGCCCTTCGCATCGCGATGCGCGCCACCCAGCGGCTCGCTCACGATCTTGTCGATCAGGCCCAGCGCCTTCAGTCGGTGAGCAGTCAGACCCAGTGCCTCGGCAGCTTCAGGCGCCTTCTCGGCAGTCTTCCAGAGAATCGACGCGCAGCCTTCCGGCGAAATCACTGCGTAGGTTGCGAACTGGAGCATCTGCACCACGTCGCCGACGGCGATCGCCAGTGCGCCACCCGAACCGCCTTCGCCGATGATCGTCGCAATCAGGGGCACCTTCAGGCCAGCCATGACATAAAGGTTGTGGCCGATGGCCTCGGACTGGCCGCGCTCTTCGGCGTCGATGCCCGGGAATGCGCCCGGCGTGTCGACGAACGTGAAGATCGGCAGGCCGAACTTGTCGGCCAGTTCCATCAGGCGCTTGGCCTTGCGGTAACCCTCGGGCTTGGACATGCCGAAGTTGCGCAGCGCGCGTTCCTTCGTGTCACGGCCCTTCTGATGACCGATCACCATACAAGCCTGGCCGTTGAAGCGCGCCAGACCGCCCACGATCGACAGATCGTCGGCAAACGCACGGTCGCCGTGCAGTTCATGGAAGTCGGTGAAGATCTCGCGCACATAGTCCAGCGTGTACGGACGCTGCGGATGGCGCGCGATCTGTGCCACCTGCCACGGGGTCAGGTTGGCGTAGATGTCCTTGGTCAGCTGCTGGCTCTTGCCGGCCAGCCGGGAAATCTCTTCGGAAATATCGACAGCCGAGTCGTCCTGCACAAAACGCAGTTCTTCGATCTTTGCCTCGAGCTCGGCAATCGGCTGCTCGAAATCCAGGAAGGTGGTTTTCATAAAAACGCGGACCTGTCTGTGAAGGGGCGCATTCTACCGGAAAAAATACCGTTTCCGACCGCCCAGGAAGTTGATTTCTACGCACAAAACGCAGAAATTAACGCCGTTTTTGCTCCAAATTTACCCTACCGCACTCCTGCCGTATTCCTAATACGTCACTGGCAGGGGGTCCAGACTGCGCCACATGTACCACGTCGCCACCGTTCGCCACGGCTCCCAGTTGGCGGCCACCTCGCGTGCCTCACTACGTGTCACCGGTTCGCCGCTGAAGTAGTTGGTGGAGATCGCGTTGATCAGCCCGACATCGTCGAGCGGCAGCACGTTGGGTCGCATCAGATTGAACATCAGGAACATCTCCGCCGTCCAGCGTCCGATGCCGCGGATCTGGGTCAACTCGGCGATCACCGCCTCGTCGTCCATCGCCACCCATTCCTTGACGTGCACGCGCCCCGCCTTGAAGTGGTCGGCCAGATCAATGATGTACTCCGCCTTGCGCTTCGACAACCCGCAGCCAGCCAACTCCTCGGGCCCGGATTTCAGGAACTGCGCCGGTGTCAGACGCGGGCACATGGCGGCGAGCCGCTCCCAGACCGATTGCGCGGCCTTCACCGATATCTGCTGGCCGACGATCGAGCGCGCCAGCGTGACGAACGGATCGCCACGCGACACCAGATGTGCCGGACCATAGGTAGGAATCATCTTGCGCAGGATGCGGTCGCGCTTCATCAGGTCGGCACACGCCTCATCCCAATAAGCGGGCCGCACGGCGTCGACGACGGTTTCGACCGGCAGCGGTACCGCATCCACCTCGGGCAGGTCCGATTTGCGGGGCTTGCCGCCGGCTTTTGGCGCGACCTTGGCGGCGGCCTTCCCCGCCACCGGCTTCGGCTGGGCAGGTGCAACCGCCTTCGGCTTGCGCGCGGCAGCGTTCAAGCACGCCTCCACTCGGTGGCACCACCTGGCTTGTCTTCCAGCACCACGCCGGCTTCGAGCAATTCGGCGCGAATGCGGTCGGCCTCGGCGAAATTGCGTGCGGCCTTGGCGGCACGGCGGGCCGCGATTTGCGCTTCGATCTGCTCGCCGCTCAGGCTGCCGGCGACATGACCACCTTGCAGGAACGTGTGCGGATCGCGCTCAAGCAGACCCAGCGTGCCGCCGAGCGCCTTGAGTTGATGCGCCGCGGCCACGGAACCGGTGCGATTG
Source organism: Cupriavidus sp. UBA2010 (assembly GCF_002335265.1). Lineage (NCBI taxonomy): Bacteria > Pseudomonadati > Pseudomonadota > Betaproteobacteria > Burkholderiales > Burkholderiaceae > Cupriavidus > Cupriavidus sp. UBA2010. The sequence continues at coordinate 454,934 of NZ_DDCI01000009.1, read as the reverse complement.
ACCTCGCTGGCCAGGTCGAACAGCACCGACATGGCGATTGGCGTGTTGAAGTCATCGTTCATCGCTTCGGCAAAGCGCTTCGCGTGAGACTCTTCCCAATCCACCGCGCAACCGCCGGGCTGCGTTTCCTTGAGCGCCGTATACAGGCGCGTCAGTGCGTGGCGTGCGTCATCAAGGTGGGCATCGCTATAGTTCAGCGGGCTCCGATAGTGCGCACGCAGGATGAAGAAACGCACCACTTCGGCGTCGTACTCCTTGAGCACGTCACGGATCGTGAAGAAGTTGCCGAGCGATTTCGACATCTTTTCGTCATTCACACGTACGAAACCGTTGTGCATCCACATATTGACGAACGGCCTGCCGGAAGCTCCTTCCGATTGCGCGATCTCGTTCTCGTGGTGCGGGAACTGCAGGTCGGCGCCGCCGCCGTGAATATCGAAATGCTCGCCGAGCAGCGTGCAGCTCATGGCCGAGCATTCGATATGCCAGCCCGGACGGCCGCTGCCCCACTTCGAGTCCCACTTGCTTTCGGGCGGCTCGGTTGCCTTGGCCGACTTCCACAGTACGAAGTCGAGCGGATCCTGCTTGGCATCGTTGGCATTGACACGCTCGCCGGCGCGCAGGTCTTCCAGCGACTTGCCCGACAGCTTGCCGTAGCCCGGGAACTTGCGCACCGAGTAGTTCACGTCGCCGTCCGTCGCCTGGTAGGCCAGGCCTTTGGCTTCGAGTTTCTCGATGATATTGAGCATCTGCGGCACGTATTCGGTCGCGCGCGGCTCATAGTCGGGACGGATCACGCCCAGCGCCGTGGCATCCTCGTGCATGTACTGGATGAAACGCGTGGTGAGCTGACCGATCGTCTCGCCGTTCTCCGCGGCGCGACGAATGATCTTGTCATCGATATCCGTGATGTTCTGGACGTACGTCACGTCGTACCCGGCGGCGCGCAGCCAGCGGTGCACCATATCGAACACCACCATCACCCGCGCATGGCCAACGTGACAGTAGTCGTACACGGTCATGCCGCACACATACATGCGGACCTTGCCGGGTTCGATGGGCACGAAAGGCTGCTTTTCACGCGCGAGCGTGTTGTAGATGTTCAATTGCTGCATGAAGCGGATGTGAGTGGATACGGCGTCGATGACATCGAGCGAGGCTGTCGCGCGCTGACAAGCATGTCGATGGCGCGCGAGCCCCATATCTTACCGGAAGCCATCAACGGCGGCCGGACGCGCTGCCGACAATGTCACGCGAACTTGCGGCCTGTGCTCCACGCCCCGCCGCTTTGTTAGAATGCCGCGGAGTATAACGGACCGCCCTTACATGAGCCTGCCTCTGCCCATCCAGACCATTGCTTCGCCCCGCCGTGGCGGACCCCTTTCCGCGCTGGCAAGCGCGCTGGCGATGGCCGCCGCGCTGAGCGCCGCGCCAGCGTTCGCGCAGAACGGGCCGCTTTCGCTGACGCCGCCACCGGCCGCGCCGACCGGGCCCCAATCGGCGGACCCCGGCATGAAGCCCGCGCAGAAGGCGGCCAATGAGAAGCGCTATGACGACGCCATCGCCGGGTTCGACCGCGTGCTGGCCGACAACCCGCGCAATGCGCAGGCTCGATTCCAGCGTGCATGGGCAATGGCCAAGGCCGGCCGCGAGGACGATGCGATCAAGGCCTTTGCCGAAATGGCGCAGGATTTCCCCGAACTGCCGGAGCCGCACAATAACCTGGCGCTGCTGTACGCGAAACGCGGCGACCTGAAGCGTGCGGAGGCCGAACTGCTGCTGGCCATCGAGGCCCGGCCCGACTACGCGCTCTCCTATAGCAACCTGGGCGATGTCTATCGGGCCCTGGCCGTCCAGGCCTATGGCGACGCAACGCGCCGCAACCCCGGCGACAAGCGCGCGGCCGCGAGCCTGCGCGAACTGCAGCCGGCCGCCGCATCCGCGCCATCCGCCATGCCCGCCCCGGCATCGGGCGCCTCGGCGATCAAGGGCATGGGCAAGGCAAAGCCACCCGTGTCGCCGGTTACCCCGCCCGCCAGCGCGCCCGACGCACGCTGAACTCGCACAGTATTCAACGCCTCATCCGGCGGCGTCCAAGTGACGTTGCCGACTGCCAGACCTGCAACCCGGAGTCCAGACATGACCCTTTCCCGCCGCATCGTCCTGACCGGCCTGATGGCCGCCGCCACTGCCCTGTCTCCGCTGGCCGCAATGGCCCAGGGCGCCAGCCCCGCCACCGCCGCGCCGAAGACCGAGCGCGTGCAGTTCGTGACGAGCGCCGGCAAGTTCACTATCGAGTTGTACCCCGATGCCGCCCCGAAGACCGTGGCCAATTTCATGGGCTACGTAAAAAGCGGCTTTTATGCCGGCACGATCTTCCATCGCGTGATCAACGGTTTCATGGTCCAGGGCGGCGGCTTCGACCGGGACATGAAGGAAAAACCAACGCTGGCGCCGATCCCGCTGGAATCGCAGAACGGCCTGAAGAACAAGGCCGGGACCGTCGCCATGGCTCGCACGTCGAACCCGAACTCGGCAGCCGCCCAGTTCTTCGTCAATGTGGTGGATAATCCGAACCTCGACTACCCGCAGCCGGACGGCAATGGATACGCCGTCTTTGGCAAGGTGGTAGAGGGCATGGACACGATCGACAAGATCAAGACCACACCGACCACCGCGTATGGCGCCATGCGCAACGTGCCTGCCGCGCCGATCGTGATCGAGTCGGCCACCGTGGTCACCAAGTGACCCCAGGCAACCCCGAATACAATCGTCATCGCATCATCGAACAGAGGTAACCCCATGAGCAAGGTACAACTCCAAACCACGCAAGGCGCCATCGTCATCGAACTGGACGCCGAGAAGGCCCCGAAGACGGTCGAGAACTTCCTGTCGTACGTGCGCAAGGGCCACTATGACAACACGGTCTTCCACCGCGTCATCAAGAACTTCATGATCCAGGGCGGCGGTTTCGAGCCGGGCATGAAGCAAAAGGATACCGATGCGCCGATCGAGAACGAAGCCGGCAACGGCCTGAAGAACGACCGCTACACGGTTGCCATGGCCCGCACCAACGCGCCGCACTCGGCCACGGCCCAGTTCTTCATCAACGTGGTGGACAACGACTTCCTGAACTTCAGCTCGCCCACGCCGCAAGGCTTCGGCTATGCCGTGTTCGGCAAGGTCGTGGAAGGCACCGACGTGATCGACGCCATCAAGGGCGTGCGCACCGGCAGCTCGGGCTTCCATCAGGACGTGCCGCTCGAGGACGTCGTGATCGAGAAGGCCACGATTGTCGAGTAATCGCGTTTAACGTCGATTCGAACGACAGGCGGCATGCCGCTCGTGGTGAATACAGACATCCGGACCGCATGACCGCTCCCACCCGCACGCCGGTGGCCGCCCCGATCGAGGTGCAGGCGCCGGCGTGGTTCATTTCCGATCTCCACCTGACGGCGGACATGCCGCGCACGCTGGCGGCCTTCCACCGCGTGCTCGCTCGTGCGGCGCAGGATGCGCGCGCGCTGTTCATCCTGGGGGACTTTTTCGAGTTCTGGGTAGGGGACGAGGAAACCGACTCGCCGTTCGCGGCCGAGGTTGCCGCCGCGCTGCGCCGGCTTGCCGATGCCGGCGTGCCGGTCTATCTGATGCACGGCAATCGTGATTTCCTGCTTGGCCGTCGATTCGCGGCCAGGGCGGGCGCGACGCTGCTGCCGGACCCATCGGTGATCGCCTGTGCTGGCCATCGCGTGGCGCTCAGCCACGGTGACATGCTGTGCACGGACGACGAGCGCTACATGCGCTTTCGCCACTGGACACGCAAGGGCTGGGTACAGCGGCTGTTCCTGCTGCTGCCGCTCGGCACGCGGCTGTCGATCGCCCGACGCCTTCGTTCGGACAGCGAGGCCGGGCGCACGCGCCAGGACATCGACGCGGTGCCGGTCACCTATGGCGATGCAGCACCGGACGCCGTCAACGCACTGCTCGCCTCGAGCGGGGCCGGCACGCTGGTGCACGGCCACACGCACCGTCCCGCACGCCACACACACGAAGCCGGCGAGCGCTGGGTGCTGACGGATTGGGACCTCGACGGCCGCCATCCACGGGCCGCCGTGCTCCAGCTCGACGACACCGGCTTCCGCGTGCTGCCGCAGGTCGACTGACGATGCCGGGCTCGCGCCGACCGCCACGCCGACCGGCGTGTGCCTCCACTACTTCATCAGCTTGCGCAGCTCGCTCGCGTCGAAGCGGCCGTTTGGCGTGTTCTCGAGATGCTCGCCGAGCCGGTCGAGCGCGGCCAGCACGGCCTCGATGCGGTCATGTTGCCTGGCCGCGTTGTCGATCAGGCTCTTGAGCGCCAGCGACACGGGATCGTCCGCGTTCGGCGTGATGCCGTAGGCCGAGAACTCCTGCTTCGCGCCCTGCTGCGTGGAAGGCGCATCGGGCATGATGATGCGAGCCGGAATCCCCACCGCCGTCGCACCAGGCGGCACAGGCTTCAGCACCACGGCATTCGACCCAACGCGCGCGCCCGCGCCCACCTCGAAGCCGCCGAGCACCTTGGCGCCTGCGCTCACCACCACGCCGACGCCCAGCGTCGGATGGCGTTTCTGGCCCTTGTACAGCGACGTGCCGCCCAACGTCACACCCTGGTAAATCGTGCAATCGTCGCCAATTTCGGCGGTTTCGCCGATCACCACGCCCATGCCATGATCGATGAACACGCGACGGCCCAGCTTGACCGCCGGGTGGATCTCGATCCCAGTCAGGAAGCGAGACCAGTGCGAGATCCAGCGCCCCAGCCAGTGAAATCCACCCCGCCAGCACGCATTGGCCACGCGGTGAAACATCACGGCGTGCAGCCCGGGATAGCAGGTCAGGACTTCCAGACGGCTGCGCGCGGCGGGGTCGCGCAGCATGATTGTGTCGATATCTTCCTTCAGGCGAGTGAACATCTTCTTCGTGTCGTGTTGCCGCAGCGTGCGCCGTTCATGGAACTGGTCGCCGCCGAGGTCATTGGCCGGTACTGAGCAGTCGGTGTGGGGGGGACGGCTCTGGCGCGAGACAGCGAGTGTAAGAGATTTGCGCGCCTGCCGCCCCGCCCTGACGACGTCAGGGCTTCTTGGAAAGCCGCCTCAGAACGAGTCTGAAACGACGTCCCGGGTCAGCACCAGGCTCAACATCGTTCCGGCAAATGCGCGCACGCACGCCCCACCACCGGGCGACCAGACGCCGCGCCACGGATGAGGCCTTGCATAATGTACGCCGGGAAAATCGCCACGGAACTAGTCTTCCTTGTTGTCGTCGTGCTTTGCATCGCCCGTCAGCAGCATGCGCTTGGCGATGCCACGCAGGATGTTCACTTCCTCGCGCTCCAGGCCGGTCCGCGCGAACAACCGGCGCAGGCGCGGCATCAGCTTGCGCGGATTCGCCGGGTCCAGAAAGCCGATCGCCGCCAGCCCGGCCTGAAGGTGGCCAAACATCGCCTCGATCTGCTCGGTGTTGGCGGGGTCACCAGCATAGCCGATATCGCCAGCGACGTCCGGGAGCCCGCCGGCCGTTTCCTGCGCCTCTAGCAAGGCCAGCCGCATCTCATAGGCGATGAGCTGCACGGCCTGGGCCAGGTTGAGAGAGGCGTAAGCCGGATTGGCAGGGATATGCGTCACGGCCGAACAGCGCAATACCGCGTCGTTCGGCAAGCCGAAGCGCTCATTACCGAATACGAAGGCGACCGTGGTAGCGGGGTCCGCCTCCAGCACCGACCGCGCCTTGGCCACGGCGGCGCGCGGTAACAGCCTCGGCGGCCCGAATTCGCGCTGCCGGGCGGTCATGGCGACGGTAAAGGCCGTACCAGCCAGCGCGGCCTCGATGCTGTCGACGATCGTGGCGCTGGCCAGCACATCATCGGCACCACTGGCCATCGCGACGGCATCGGGATGCGACACGACTCCCTGCTCGCGCGGCGAGACCAGCACCAGGCTCCCCGGCACGTGCCCGAAGCCCATCGTCTTGATCGCCCGCGCGACCGAGCCCACGTTGCCGGGGTGACTGGTTTCCACCAGCACCACACGCACATGCGCGAAAATGTCTGAAAGATCACTTGCGGCCGCGCCGTTCGGGATCGGATCCATCTGAGAGTTCAACACTTCGGTCATCCGGCGCGTCCCGCCCGTCTCGATCGAGGTTGTCGACTCGTGCGAGAGGCCAGGTTCCTATACAATGCTGCCTTCCAATTGCGGTGCGGCGCCTCACATGGCGACGCACCCCGTTCTTCTACAATTCGTTGTGTTGTCTGGCGGCCCCGGCAGCCCGCGCGATTCGCCCTTGTTTCTGTGGCGTCCCATGTCGCGTCGTGGCGCGGTTGCCCCGCCTGGAGAAATTCATGCATCCGATGCTCAATATCGCCGTCAAGGCGGCCCGCAAGGCGGGGTCCATCATCAACCGCGCGTCGATCGACGTCGACCTGGTACGCGTTTCGCGCAAACAACACAACGATTTCGTCACTGAAGTCGATCGCGCGGCCGAAGCGGCCATCATCGAGATCATCCGCACCGCCTACCCCGAGCACGCCATTCTAGCGGAAGAGTCCGGTCAGTCCTGGGCCGACGGCGAAGAACAGAGCGAATTCACCTGGGTCATCGACCCGCTGGACGGCACCACGAACTTCATCCACGGCTTTCCGCAATACGCGGTCTCGATCGGCCTGCTGCACAAGGGCGTGCCGTCGCAAGCCGTGGTCTATGACCCGACCCGCGACGAACTGTTCACCGCAAGCAAGGGCGCGGGCGCATTCCTGAACAACCGCCGCATCCGCGTCACGCGCCGCGACAAGCTGGCCGATTGCCTGATCGGCACCGGCTTCCCGTTCCGCGATCTGGAAGGCATGGACGAATACCTGGAAATGTTCGCGCTGATGACGCGTAGCTGCGCCGGTCTGCGCCGTCCGGGTGCCGCCGCCCTGGACCTGGCCTACGTCGCCTGCGGCCGTCTGGATGGTTTCTTCGAGCGCGGCCTCAAGCCGTGGGACATGGCTGCCGGCATGCTGCTGATTACTGAGGCTGGCGGTCTGGTCGGCAACTACGCCGGAGAATCGCGCCAGATGGAACAGGGTGAAGTGCTGGCCGGCAACCCGAAGGCCTTCGCGCAGATGGTTCGCCTGCTGGCCCCCTTCTCGCTCGACAACGCGAAGCCCACCGCAGTCTGATCCTTAGCTAGCCCCCAGGCTGCCTCCAAACAGGCGCCATCGGAGAGATCCGATGGCGCCTGTTTCGTTTTGCGCACTTTCTTTCAGAATCTCGCCCGGGATTTTCCGATTCACCCGCCATAAAGTTACTCGCGACACACAAGTTTACTTGCGCCCCCAACACCGTGTGTAGACTTACACACGGATCACCCAGGGCTCGAAATTGCACTCGTCCACGTTGATCCGATTGCTCGAACAGAAGGGGTGGAAGCTGGTGCGCACGCATGGCAGTCATTTCACCTTCAAACATCCGCAGCACATGCTGATTGGGACCGTGCCCCATCCAAAGAAGGATCTGCCGACAGGCACGGTCCGAAACATTCTGAGGACGGCCGGACTATAAGCGGCGCGCCGTGTACAAAGAGGAACGACATGGACTTTCCCATTGCCATTCACAAGGATGCGAATTCGGTCTACGGCGTGACGGTGCCCGATGTGGCGGGCTGTTACTCCGCCGGCGAATCCATCGAGGAAGCGGTCCGCAATGCACGCGAGGCCATCACGACTCACGTGGTGGCACTGCTCTCCCTTGGCGAGGAGGTTGTTCTGAAAGCGACGCCGATCGGCACGCTGATGGCCCAACCGGAGTACGCAGGCGCGATCTGGGCACTGGCCGACATCGACATGAGCAAGCTCGACGCGCGCCCTGAGCGAATCAATATCAGCCTGCCTCGCTTCGTATTGCACAAGATCGACATGTTCGTGGAACGTCGCCACGAAACCCGGAGCGGGTTCCTCGCGCGCGTCGCGCTGGACGCCATCGCGGGCAGCGTCTGAGTCCAGAACGGAAAATCCCAGCAAAAATGAGAATCCGGCACGAAGCCGAGGTGTGGGGTCGCAGTAAAATGCACCTTTGCGCCGTGCACGGGGTGGGCCTGTAATCCAGACGCCACCAGACCGCCGGCAACCGATACACCGGCGGCCCGGCACCTGCGCCGCTTGCCGCCCGAGAGGAATGCATGTCAGAAGCCCTATCCGTACCTGCCGCTGAAGGCGAGAACACCGTGACCGCGAGTGAATCGCCCGACCTTGCCGCGACTTCCGCCAGGGCCGAGAAAGTCGGCAAACAGGAAAAGCCCGAGAAAGCCGAAAAGCAGTCGCCCATGATGCAGCAGTACCACCGCATCAAGGCCGACCACCCGGACACGCTCCTTTTCTACCGGATGGGTGACTTCTATGAGCTATTCCATGACGATGCCGAGAAGGCCGCGCGATTGCTCGACATCACGCTGACCGCGCGCGGCCAGTCTGGCGGTGTGCCAATCCGCATGGCCGGGATCCCATTCCATTCGGCAGACCAGTATCTGGCGCGCCTGGTAAAGCTTGGCGAATCCGTGGCTATCTGCGAACAGATTGGTGACCCAGCGACCAGCAAGGGCCCGGTCGAGCGCAAAGTGGTGCGCATCGTTACGCCCGGCACGCTGACCGATGCCGCCCTGCTGCCGGACAAGTCCGACACGTTCCTGCTGGCCGTGCACCAGCAGACCACACGCCGCGGCGTCGGCAAGACGGGCCTGGCATGGCTGAACCTGGCCAGTGGCGAACTGCGACTCATGGAGTGCGACGCCGCGCAGTTGTCCCGCGAACTCGAGCGTATCCGCCCCGCGGAGGTGCTGTACACCGACGGCATGGACCTGCCGGCGCTGACATGCGCGCGCACCCGGTTGCCGGAATGGCACTTTGACCAGGAAGCCGGTACTCGCCGCCTGCGCGAACAGATCGGCGTGGCCAGTCTGGAGCCGTTCGGCTGCTCGGGCCTGGGAGCCGCCCTCGGCGCTGCCGGCGCGCTGCTCAACTATGCGGCCACTACGCAAGGCCAGTCTCTGCGGCACGTGCAGGGCGTCACCGTCGAGCGGGAATCCGAATTTGTCGGCCTCGATTCGGCTACACGCCGCAACCTCGAACTGACCGAGACGCTGCGCGGCACCGAATCGCCAACGCTCTTCTCGCTGCTCGACACATGCGCGACGACGATGGGCAGCCGCGCGCTGCGCCACTGGCTGCATCATCCGTTGCGCGACCCGGCCCTGCCGCGAGCGCGTCAGCAGGCCATTGGGGCACTGATCACACAAGGGCCGGACGGCTTGCGTACCGTGCTGCGCAAGCTTGCCGACGTCGAGCGGATCACCGCACGACTCGCGTTGCTGTCGGCACGTCCGCGCGATCTGTCCTCGCTGCGCGACACCCTGCGTGCCCTGCCCGATGTGCAGGCCGCCACGGTCAGTTCAGAGGATGCGCCGCTGCTGGCGCAGACCCTTGAGGAAATCGACATTCCGCAGGACTGCCTGGAACTGCTGATCCGCGCCGTGGCGGATGAACCCTCGACGGTGATTCGCGACGGCGGCGTCATCGCGCGCGGCTACGACGGTGAGCTCGACGAACTGCGCGATATCTCGGAAAACTGCGGTCAATTCCTGATCGACCTGGAAACCCGTGAGCGCGAGCGCACAGGCATCACGAACCTGCGTGTCGAATACAACCGTGTTCATGGCTTCTATATCGAAGTCACCAACGGGCAGGCCGACAAGGTGCCCGACGACTATCGACGCCGGCAGACCCTCAAGAACGCCGAACGCTACATCACACCCGAACTGAAAGCGTTCGAGGACAAGGCGCTCTCGGCGCAGGATCGCGCGCTGGCTCGCGAGAAGCAGCTCTACGACGGTCTGCTGCAGGCCCTGCTGCCGCATATCGGCAGTCTGCGCCGCGTAGCCGGCGCGCTCGCCCGCCTCGACGTGCTTGCCACACTGGCCGAACGGGCGAAAACACTCGACTGGGTCCAGCCGGAGCGCGTCCACGAGAACGTCATCGACATCTCGCAGGGCCGCCATCCCGTCGTGGAAGGTCAACTGGCCGCGGAATCGATCGCGTTCATCGCAAACGACTGTCAGTTGAACGAGGCCCGCAAGCTGCTGCTGATCACCGGCCCGAACATGGGCGGTAAATCGACGTTCATGCGCCAGACCGCATTGATCGTTCTGCTGGCCTGCGTCGGCGCCTGGGTGCCGGCACGCCGTGCCGTGATCGGCCCGGTGGACCGCATCTTCACGCGTATTGGAGCCGCCGACGACCTGGCGGGCGGACGTTCGACCTTCATGGTCGAAATGACCGAGGCCGCAGCCATCCTGCACAACGCCACGCCATCCAGCCTTGTGCTGATGGATGAGATCGGCCGCGGTACTTCGACCTTCGACGGCCTCGCCCTCGCGTGGGCCATCGCGCGTCATCTGCTGTCCCACAACCGCAGCCACACACTGTTTGCCACCCATTATTTCGAGCTGACGCAACTGCCGGTCGAGTTCCCGCAGGCCGCCAACGTGCACCTGTCAGCCGTGGAGCATGGCGATGGCATCGTATTCCTGCACGCGGTGCAGGACGGTCCGGCCAGCCAGAGCTACGGGCTGCAGGTGGCCCAATTGGCGGGTGTTCCGCAACCGGTCATTCGCGCAGCACGCAAGCATCTCGCGTGGCTGGAAGAACAATCGGCGGACGCCACGCCCACGCCGCAGATGGATCTGTTCTCGGCGCAGTCTTCACCGTCCGCGGACGATGAAGATGAAGATCACAAATCGACGAGCCAATCCGCCGTGCCGCCCGCGCAGGCTGCCACGCTGGAAGCGCTGGCCGATCTCGACCCGGACAGCCTCTCGCCGCGAGAAGCGCTCGAGGCGCTGTACCGACTCAAGTCCATCTCGGAGACCGCGCGAACGGTATGACGGCACGCTTCCGGGGTCGAAGCTCGGCGGCCACTTGCCTGGCGGCCATTGCCTGCGCGTTGCTCGCGGTGCCGGCGCTCGCGCACGCGGCGCGGGCGGGCAACGTTGCGCCGCCGCCAATGCCCACCGTGCAGATGACCCGGATTGCCCTGATTGCCGACACCCCGCAATGGCCAGCCGCGGAAGCGGACACCACTGCGCTGTTCGACATGATGAACGCGCAGCAGGTAGCGATGATCGTCCATGCTGGCGGCATCAAGGGTGATACCGAATCCTGTGGTGACACCGTTCTCAACGCGCGGCTGCAGGTGCTCGACGATTCGCCCACACCGCTGCTCTACGTACCGGGCGAGACCGACTGGGCTGAGTGCCAGAAGCCCTCAAACGGGAAGTTCGATGCCGTCGAGCGGCTCAATCGATTGCGGGAGCTGTTTTTCCCGCTCGACACCACGCTTGGGCGACGCACGTTGCCAGTGGTGCGTCAGTCGGATCAGGCGCTGTTCCGCAGCTATCGGGAGAACGTGCGGCTCGTCACCGGTGGCGTGATGCTGGTGGGCCTGAATCTGCCGGGCGATAACAACCACTATCGCATCGAGGGCGGGCGCAATGGCGAATTCGAGGATCGGCGCGAAGCCAACCGGCAATGGCTGGCCAGGGCATTCTCGGTTGCCGAGCAGCGCGATCTGCCCGGCATCGTGGTCATCGCGCACGCCGATCCGTTATTCGGGAACGGCTGGGAAAAACGGGGCAAGCCAAGCCTGCTGGACGCGTTCGTGCGCCACGGGGCACGCGACGGCTATCTTGAGTTCAAGCGTCAGCTTCGCGACCTGTCCTCGAAGTTCTCTGGCCAGGTGCTGCTGGTCCATGCAAGCGATAACGGCTTCAGCGTCGACAAGCCTTTACGCGACACGTCAGGGAAGATCGTTGCCAACTTCACGCGAGTCGCACTGCCCATTGGCGCTCCTTCGCGATGGACGGAGCTGACGATCACGCCGGGCACACGATCGGTATTCCAGGTTCAGCTACAAGATGGGCCCAAGGGCAATTGATGTTCATCAACAAGAGGACAAAATGAAAAAGCCGGCAAATGCCGGCTTTTTCATTTTCGCGATGACCTATCGCGGATCGCTCGTGTTGTGAGACTCAGTGCAGCGTGCGAGGTGCCTCGCCTTCGCCGTCCTCGTCTTCGTCCACCACTTCAATGCCCGAAGCGCCGTGCGCGTGACCGTGCTCGACTTCCTCGCTCGTCGCCTCGCGGACTTCCGATACCTTCAGCCAGAAGCGCAGCGCCATGCCGGCCAGCGGGTGATTACCGTCGAGCACGACCTTGTCCTCGGCGACATCGGTCACCGTGTAGATGATCGAATCTTCGTCGTCACCGTCCTCGGGCACGCCCTCGAACTGCATGCCCACTTCGAGCGGCTCCGGGAAACGATCACGCGGCTCCACCTTCACGAGTTCGGCGTCGTAGTCGCCAAACGCCTCGTCCGGTTCCAACTGCAGCTCGGTCTCGAAGCCGGCGTCGTGGCCGTCCAGCGCTTCCTCGATCTTGGGGAACGTGCCATCATACCCGCCGTGCAAATAGACCATGGGCTCATCCGACTCTTCGATCAGATTGCCCTGCGCGTCCGACAGCTTATACACCACGGACACCACCGTATTCTTAGCGATTTTCAATTCTTGACTCCATGAGCGATTCCGCATTATACGCGCACGCCTTGCCTCCGGAACCTGTCGATCCCGACGCGCCGCTCACCCTGCTCGGCGGCATGACGCCCACAGCCTTCATGCGTGATATCTGGCACCGCAAGCCGCTGCTGATTCGACAGGCCGTGCCGGAAATCGTGCCCCCAGTGTCGCGCGAGGCGCTTTTCGAGCTTGCCGATCGCGACGACGTGGAATCACGTCTGGTGTCGTTCTTTCGCAACCGCTGGAAGCTCGAACACGGACCGTTCTCCGAGGACAACCTGCCCTCGCGCAAGACCGGCAAGTGGTCGTTGCTGGTCCAGGGCGTCAACCTGCACGATCGTGCGGCAGCCGAGCTCATGAGCCAGTTCCGCTTCGTTCCCGATGCCCGGCTCGACGACGTGATGATCAGCTATGCCACCGATGGCGGCGGCGTGGGACCTCACTTCGACTCCTACGATGTGTTCCTGCTGCAAGTATCGGGCCGGCGCCGCTGGCGCATTTCGTCACAGACGAAGCTCGACCTGATCCCCGACCTGCCCCTCAAGATCCTTTCGGATTTCAGCGCCGAGCAGGAATGGGTACTCGAGCCCGGCGACATGCTCTACCTGCCACCTCAGTACGCGCACGATGGCGTGGCCGAAGGCGAATGCATGACGGCCTCGATTGGTTTCCGCGCCCCCGCCTATCGTGAGCTCGCAGGTCATTTCCTGGCCTGGCTTTCGGAGACCGTTGCCGACAACGAAGGCCTCGACGGACGTTACGCCGATGCAGGCGAATCGGCGACCTCGACGCCCGCGCAACTGCCGGCAAACCTGGCACGGGCGGTGGCGGAACGCCTTCAGGCGCTCAAATGGAATGCGGGCATGGTGTCGGAATTCCTTGGTACGCATCTGTCCGAGCCGAAGCCGTCCGTGCAATTCGACGAAATCGAGGAAATTCCGCTGCGTCAATTCACGAAGCTGGCGCGCGCGCATGGTGTTGTTTTGGCGCCCGCTTCCGTTGCGCTCTATGACCGCACGCACTTCTTCCTGAACGGCGAAGCCTACGAGCCGCCAGCATCGCTGACCAAGTGGCTGCGACGTCTGGCTGACCGTCGTCAGCTCACCGCGAGCGAGGTCGAGGCATGTGTTGCGCTGCCCGACTTGATGGATACCTTCCACGACTGGGCAATGGAAGGATGGCTCCAGATTGCACCGAAACGCGTGTAATAATGCGTAACAAATCAAACCTGCAAATCTTGACTGTACACAAGCAGGGGAAACGCGGATATAATCGCCCGCTGGCTAGTACTGTGGACCACTGCACTGTCGGCACCCGGGAGAGCCACAAATTCGCAGTTCAAGAGCGATAATTACCGGTAATTATTCATCGCCTGTTTTCGTTATTAAAAGTTAAAGGACGAACAATGAAGAAGTCTCTCCTGATCGCATCCCTGCTGGCTGCTGTTGCTCTGGCCGCTTGCGGTAAGAAAGAAGAAGCTGCTGCTCCCGCCGCTGACACGGCTGCTCCGGCTGCTGCTGCTCCGGCTGAAGCTTCGGCTCCGGCTGCTGACGCTTCGGCTCCGGCCGCTGCTCCGGCTGCTGACGCTTCGGCTCCGGCTGCTGACGCTTCGGCTCCGGCTGCCAAGCAATAATCGGATTCGTCCGATAAAAAAGCCGACCTTCGGGTCGGCTTTTTTTATTTCTCGGATTTTTCTCACCCCTCATTCGCGGGGAAGATGAATGCCGAGATTATGGGCGCACCGTCTGCCAGCCCAATCCCTCTTCCTGATCCGCGATCAGGATATCCCCCGGCGATGTGCCAAGCACCGAGGCCAGCGCACCTGCCGCCAGTTCGCACGTATTGTTCTGCTTGCTCAGATGCGCGGCAACCACGCGCGACATCTGCCCATGCATGACCTGAGACAGAATACTCGCGGCAATGTCATTCGCCAGATGCCCAAAATCGCCACCAATGCGCTGCTTGAGCGAATACGGATAGACCGACTTACGCAACATCTCCCGGTCGTGATTGCATTCGAGCACCAGTGAATGCACGCCCGCCAGCCGAGCGGTCACATACGGCGTCTCCATCCCTGCATCGGTCAGCACACCGAGCCGCGCATCGCCATCAGTCAGCACGAACTGCAATGGCTCACGTGCATCATGCGGCACCGTATAGGGATGGATCTGCAAGCCACCGACCGAGAATGAATGATCGGCACAGCACACGCGCACATCCGCCACATCCGCGCCTCGCATATGTGACGTCGCCAGCCACGTGCCGTGGCTCGTGTGGACCGGTAGCTTGTGGCGCGCCGCGAACGCATAGGCCGAGCCGACATGGTCGCCATGCTCGTGTGTGACCAGCACCGCGTCGAGCTGCTCCGGCACGACGCCGAGCCGCTCCAGCCGGCGAGCGGTCTCCTTGATGCCGAAACCGCAATCCAGCAGGACGCGCGTCACGCTCGTACCATCACCCGCCTCGATCAGCAGCGAATTGCCCTCGCTGCCGCTGCCCAAAAAAGCAAAGCGCATCATGGATGCGCTCGCTCGGGTTGGCACTCGACGACTCGCGCCGTCGGTGCCACTTGACTGCCTGGGACGATCATCAGTGAAGCTGTTCGTCGAGCAGGGTCAGGATTTTCTTGCCGATCTCGGAGTTCTCGGGCTGGCCAGCATCGTTCAGGACGGTCACGGTGGTGCCGGTACCGTTGCCCTTCAGCGCCACGCGATACTTCTTCGCGGTCTTGCCATCATTGGGCTTGGTGAAGAGCTTGCCAAAGAAGCCACGATCATCGACCGTGGTCTTCGGATCGACGTAGCGCACGTAGTACAGGCCCTGAGCGCGATCACGATCTTCCACCGTGAAGTTCACGCGATCCAGCGACAGACCGACCGAGCGCCAGGCGCGATCGAACGGCTCCGGCAACTGCAGCGCTGGCGAGCCATTCACCTGCGCCAGGAACGACTTGTTGCTGGATGCCGCAGCTGCCGTGGCCGCGCCGGTAGCGGCGGCGGCACCAACGCCCGCAGCAGCAGCCGACGGCTGGGCCGTACCGATACCGGCCGGCGTCGGGTTCTTGGCCATCTTGTCGGCCTGCTCCTTCTGCACGCCCAGGCGTTGCGCCAGACGCGAGAGGAATTCGGCTTCCAGCTCCGGATCAGCCGGACGCGGCGTCCAGACCGTCTGCGACTTGTCCACGCCGGTCAGTTGTTCCTGCGCGCCACGGTGGCTGATGAACACCTCGAGCTGGCCGTTCTGCGAACGCTCGACGCGCGTGCGGAACTTGTCGCGCTCCGACGTCGAATACAGGCCATCGAACACCTTGCCGATCGTGTTGCGGATGATGTCCTGCGGGATCTTGGCGCGGTTCTCGGCCCAGTCCGTTTCCATGATGCCGGTCTCAGGAGAGTCCTGCGTCAGCAGGAAGCCGTTCTCCTGCCAGAAGCCACGCAGCGACTCCCAGAGCTTGTCAGGGGGCATGCCGTTGTTGATCACGAGCCAACGCTGGTTGCCATCGCGCTCCATGCGGATGCCGTCCGTGCTCGGCAGCACGTTGTCGGTCGGCGAGGCTTCGCGGGTCTTGTTGGCCTGGCTGTAGTTCGACAGCGTCGACGTACCGGCTGCATCAGGCACCGTATAGCGGCGATCGCCCTCGAGCTTGGTCAGGTCCGGCGGGATATCCAGCGATGCGGTCTTCTTGCCCTGGGACTTATAGTCGATCTTGTCGGGCTGCATGGCCTCGTTGATGCTGCTGCAGCCTGCAATCAGCGACAGCGCCAGCACCGGCGCAACCACAGCGACACGGCGGACTTGCGTCGCGCCGCGACGGTTAAGCTTCTGTTTCATTGACACGTAATCCTGGTTTCAAGAGTCGGCACATCGCCGCATGTGGGCCGGTAAGTCTTAGCCAAGCAGGCCGGCGGCGGCGAGCGCGCGGCGCACGGTTTCATGCTGACCTTCGGCCAGCGGGGTCAGCGGCAGGCGGATACCACCTTCCATCTTGCCCATTTGCTGGAGCGCCCATTTCACGGGGATCGGATTGGCCTCCACGAACATTGCGCGATTGAGGTCAATCAGCTCCATATGCAGACGACGTGCCGTCACCACATCGCCCTTGAGCGCGGCAACACACATCTCATGCATCTTGCGCGGCGCCACGTTCGCGGTCACCGAGATATTTCCATGGCCGCCCAGCAGGATCAGCGCCACGGCCGTGGGATCGTCGCCACTGTAGATGGCGAAGCCTTCCGGCGCGCCATTGATCAGTTGCGCGGCACGGTCGATATTACCAGTCGCTTCCTTTACGCCGACGATACCGGGTACCTGCGCCAGGCGCAGGATCGTATCGTTGTTCATGTCCGCCACGGTACGGCCGGGTACGTTGTAGAGCACCACCGGCAGATCCACCGCTTCCGCGATCGTGCGGAAATGGCGGTACATGCCTTCTTGCGTCGGCTTGTTGTAGTAGGGCACGACCTGCAGCGATGCGTTGGCACCCACCTTCTTGGCGAAGGCGGTCAGCTCGATCGCCTCGCTGGTGGAGTTGCCGCCCGTGCCCGCGATGATCGGTACACGGCCCGCGGATTGCTCGACGGCCACGCGAATCAGTTCGCAGTGCTCGTCGACGTTGACGGTCGGCGATTCGCCCGTGGTACCCACGATCACGATGCCATCGGTACCTTCTGCCGCGTGCCAGTCAATGAGGGCGCGCAGCGCGGGAAAGTCCAGGCTGCCATCCTCGTGCATCGGGGTGACGATGGCCACGATGCTGCCGGTAATCTGTGTCATAGCTCAGGAATTCGGAAATTCGAACATCCGCGATTGTACCGGAACCGTCAGGCCCTCCGGACACCTACGGAATGAGGGAAAACGTTAGCGGGCGTAACGTGTGAAGGCGCCGCCGCGCTGACACCTGCGCCCACGTTTCAGGTGGGCAATCGGTAACGCGGCGGCGCAGTGCCATCCACGCCACCCGGCGCTTCGCGCACCGCACATATGCGCTGCACGAACGCCGTACGGGGCACTTCAAGCGTGCCATCTTCGTAACCGACCACGCGCAGCGCGTCATGCGCCACTTCAAGCAATTCGCCCGGACGCAGCAAAAAATCTGGGCGGGAAGGCTTGCCCACGGTCTCGTTACCGGCCGCGAACGTCTCATAGATCAGCACGCCACGGGGCGCCAGCACTTCAATCAGGTGCGGCCACAGCGGGCGGTGCAGGTAGTTCGTGACCACCACGGCGTCGAACCGGCCGGCATCGGCCAGCGGCCAGGCGCCCTGCTCCAGGTCCACCGTGCGGCGCTCGATGCCCGACGGCAGCGCCGCGATGGCCTCGGCATCGCGATCCACCGCCAACACGGCAAATCCCTGCGCCGCCAGCCATGCCGAATGGCGTCCGCTGCCGCAGGCAAGGTCGAGCACGCGGCCGCCAGGTCGAATCAGATGCGCCCATCGGGTCAGCCAGGGCGATGGCGCCGCGATCGGCGGGTGTGTCAGGGTCATGCGCGGGACAGGCAAGGATTGGGAAAGACGGAGACTGGCGTCACTGGAGCAGCCACATGACCGGACGCAGCATCAACTCGACGATCGACAGCAGTCCGTTCATGACCGGACGCATCCAGATCTTGGTGATCACACCCGCCGCCACCAGCGCGAGAACGACAAAAATGCCATAGGGCTCGATGCGCGCCATGACGCCGGCAAGCCGCTGCGGCAGCAGCGCCGTCAGTACCCGGCCGCCATCGAGCGGTGGAATCGGGAACAGGTTGAACGCCGCCACCACCGTGTTGACCAGTACGCCAGCCCGGGCCATTTCGCTCCAGAACGGCTCCTGGATATGTGCCAGCGCCAGACCAATGGCCACCAGCGCCCACGCGAACGCCTGGACGATATTGCTGGCCGGGCCGGCCAGCGCCACCCACATGCCATGCCAGCGCGGATTGCGCAGGCGATCGAACGCCACCGGCACAGGCTTGGCGAAGCCGAAGACGAACTGGCCGGCAGTCAGGAAGTACAGGAGCAGGGGTACCGCCACCGTGCCGATCGGATCAATGTGCCGTACCGGGTTCAGGCTTACCCGGCCAAGCAGGTAGGCGGTGTTATCGCCGAAATGCTTGGCCACATAGCCATGCGCGGCCTCGTGCAGCGTGATGGCGAACAGAACAGGCAGGGCGTAGACCGCGAAGGTCTGAATCAGGGAGGAATCCATGCGGACTATTCTATCGGGCAACCTGCCCACGGAGGCATCGAATGTGTGTCAGGTCGTGGCGAAGTCCGACGCATTCAGGCCGAAGCGCTCCACGTCGCCCCTGCCCGCCCGCACCAGTACCGGCTCGCCGCTGGTCAGATCAATGACCGTGGTCGGCTGAGCCGGCGCCGGACCACCGTCGATCACCAGGTCGAGGCGCTTTTCCAGGCGCGCGCGGATCTCTGCCGGGTCGTTCATCGGCGCATCGTCGCCCGGCAACTGCAGCGTGGCGGAAATCAGCGGCTGACCCAATTCGGCCACCAGCGCCAATGGAATCGGATGCTCGGGCACGCGCACGCCGATGGTCTTGCGCGCCGGGTGCGACAGCCTGCGCGGCACTTCCTTCGTCGCCTCCAGGATGAACACATACGGTCCGGGCGTCGCGCCCTTGATCCAGCGGTACTGGCGGTTGTCCACCCGGGCGAAATTGCCAAGTTCGGACAAATCGCTGCACATCAGCGTCAGGTGATGCTTCTCGTCGATCTCGCGCAGACGGCGCAACTGCTCCACGGCGGCCTTATCGTCGATCTGGCAAGCCAGCGCGTAACTCGAGTCAGTCGGGAGCGCGATCAGGCCGCCCTGGCGCACGATCTGCGCGGCCTGCTTGACCAGTCGCGCCTGCGGATTGTCGGGATGAATCTCGAAGTATTGGGACATGTAGGCTGGCTATGAGGGCACTTACCAGTCGTACCAGACCGGCGTGACATCGGCCGGCAGCGGGGGCAACGCGCCGAGTTCCACACGGCCCTCGCCGGGCCCGTGGAAATCCGAACCGCGCGACGCCAGCAAGCCATAGTGGCGTGCCACGTTGGCATAGCGGCGGAACTGATCGGGCGTGTGGCTGCCAGTCACCACCTCGACGGCTCGGCCGCCAAGCTGCGTGAACTCGTCGAACAGCGCATCGTGCTGCATATCGGTGTAGTTGTAGCGACCCGGATGCGCCATCACTGGAATACCACCAGCGGTCCGAATCCAGCCTACGGCCTCGGCCAGCGTGGCCCAGCGATGCGGCACGAAACCGGGACGCCCTTCGGAGAGAAACTCGGCGAAGACATCGCCAATCGTCGCGCAACGTCCTTCGTCGACCAGCCAGCGCGCGAAGTGCGTACGGGAAATCAGGTCGGGATTGCCGACGTAGCGCAGCGCGCCATCATAGGCGCCGGAAATGCCGACTTTCGCCAGCGCTTCACCAATATCCTGCGCCCGGCGCGCGCGGCCATCGCGCGTTTTCGCCAGACCATCGATCAGTTCGGGATGAAAGGGGTCGATCTGCAGGCCGACGATGTGGACGGTCTGCCCGGCCCACGTCACCGATATCTCCACACCCGGCACATATTGCATGCCAAGCGCTTCGGCGGCGCGGCGCGCCTCGATCTGTCCGCCTACCTCGTCATGATCCGTCAGCGACCAGAACGCGACGCCACCGGCGTGCGCCCGGGCCGCCACGTCGGACGGCGACAACAGCCCGTCGGACACGGTGGAATGACAATGCAGATCGGCGTTGATGGCGTGAGCATTTTGCATGGCAACCATTCTACTCCCGGCAGGGTTTTTTAGCCCTGCCGGCAAAGGTGGCGTGCCCGGATTGCCGACGACCGCAAGGTATGATGGAACCGTTACGAAACCGATACCTTCCTCGTCCGCCATGTCCACGACACCCACCTCCGCGCCAGAAACCACCCAGACCGATGTGCTGATCGTCGGCGCAGGCCCGGTGGGGCTGTTCGCGGCGTTTCAGGCCGGCGTGCTAGGGCTGAAATGCGAGATCGTGGATGTGCTCGACCGCGCCGGCGGCCAGTGCACGGAGCTGTACCCCGAAAAGCCAATCTACGACATTCCGGCCGTCCCGGGCTGCCTTGCCCAGGACTTGGTCGACCGCCTGCTGGAGCAATGCGCGCCTTTTGCGTTTCCGATGCACTTCAGCCAGCGCGCCGAATCGGTCAGCGACACCACTTGCACAAACGGCCATCCGCGCCTGCTGGTGACCACCGACGCAGGCAAGCGCTTCGACGTGGCTGCGGTGCTGATCTGCGCCGGTGCCGGCGCCTTCGCGCCGCAACGTGTGTCGCTGCCAGAGGCGGCAGCGCTGGAAGACCGTCACGTCCACTACGCCGTGCGCGATCTATCGCGCTTCGCCGGCAAGCGTGTGATCGTGGCCGGCGGCGGCGATTCGGCTCTGGATTGGGCGATGGCGTTGCGCAAGACCGCGGCGCGCGTGACGCTACTGCATCGGCGCGAAGGATTCCGCGCGGCCGACCACACGGTCAATGCGATGCGTGACGCGGTAGCCGCTGGCGAGATGGATTTCGTGGTCGGCATGCTTGGCGGGCTCCAGACCAATGCGGATGGCGCGCTGACCGGCGCGGTGGTCAAGTCGCGCGACGGCGAGCAGGCGATCCCCGCCGACGACCTTGTCGCGTTGTATGGTCTGGTGTCCGAGCCGGGCCCGATCGCGCAATGGGACATGGATATGCGCGCGGGCCGTATCGCGGTCGATACCACGACGTATGAAAGCTCCCGCCGGGGCATCTTCGCGGCCGGCGACATCGCGTTCTATCCGAACAAGCAGAAACTGATCCTGTCGGGCTTCCACGAGGCCGCGCTGGCGCTGCGCAAGGCCTACCACTACGCATTCCCCGAGAAGTCGCTGGTGCACGTGCATACGAGCAACAACGCAGCGCTCAAGGAAAGGCTCACGCACGGGTGATGTCGCTGCCCCCTTCCACTCGTGGAAGAGGGAGACAGCCGGCCTCAGCTCAGAAAATCCTCGATCAGTTTGGCCACCACCGCCGGCTGGTCGTGATGCAGCATGTGCCCCGCATCGTCGACGGTGGCTTCGCGGAAGTCGGAGAACGCCCGGAAGCGTTCCCTGAACTCCTCGACGGTCTGCTTGTGCGCGATGTGCTTGAGCGTGGCGGAATCGCGTGCCTCCACGTGCAGCACCGGCGCCGTGACCTTGGCCCAGATCGCCATGATTTCGTCGATGCGATACAGCATCGGGTTGGTCATCTTGTGGGCGGCATCGCCAAGAATTTCCCACCTGCCATCGGCATTGCGACGCGACCAGTGCGCGGCGAGGAAGGCGGCCCGGTCATCGGGCAAGCGCGGATTGGTCTTCTGCAGACGCGCCGCGACCGCTGCCTCGCTCTCGTAGGTCTTCAACTCGGGCGGGTCGCGTAGCTCGTCGAGCCAACGCGCCATGCGGCCCGGTGCCTGCTCGGGGCGCGTGCGCGTCATCCCGAACCCCTCCAGGTCCACGACGCGCCGCACACGTTCCGGACGCACGCCGGCGTAGATGCACACCACATTGGCACCCATGCTGTGCCCCACCAGATCCACCTGCCCGTCGGGCTGGTAGTGGTCGATCAGTCCCTCGAGATCGGCAACATAATCAGGAAACCAGTACGACGCGGTACCCGGATAGCGCGTCGGATGATCGGTCTCGCCGAAGCCGCGCCAGTCCATGGCGATCACGTGCCAGTCGCGCTGGAACGCATCGACCAGGAACTGGAAGGAAGCGGCCACGTCCATCCAGCCATGCAGCATGAACAGCTTGGGCGCGCCGGGATCTCCCCATTGGCGCACGTGCGTGCGGAGCCCCCGCAGCGTGATAAATTCGGAACGCGAGGTTTCCGTGATGGTCATTGTTTCTGTCTCCGTGTCCGGGTCTTCTGGCACGCGCGGCTCAAACCCACGCGGCGGCCCGAATAAAAATAGAACGATCGTTCGCTTGCCGGATTATAGCCATTTCGCGAGATCCGGGCGCGGCCGACAACCTGGAGACAACCGGATGACCGCCTTGCCGGCCACGCGGCGCGACGACTATCGCGCACTGCACGATTCCTTTCACTGGGACGTGCCCGAGATATTCAACCTGGCCGAAGTCTGCTGCGGCCGCTGGGCACGCGACCCGGCCACGATGCACCGCATCGCGGTCTACACGGAGCACGAGGACGGCCGACGCGCGTCGCACACCTACGCGCATATCCAGGCCGAGGCAAACCGTCTTTCGCGCGCGCTGCGCGAACTCGGCGTGCAGCGTGGCGACCGCGTGGCCATCGTCATGCCCCAGCGCATCGAGACCGTGATCGCCGGCATGGCTGTCTACCAGCTCGGCGCGGTAGCCATGCCACTGTCGATGCTGTTCGGCCCCGAGGCCCTGTCCTACCGTATCGACCACAGCGAGACCTGCGTGGCCATCGCCGACGAGACCTCGATCGACAACATGCTCGCCGCCCGCCCCGACTGCCCGACGCTGCGGACAGTCATTGGCGTGGGCGACGCCACCGGCCGCGGCGATCTGGACTGGGACACGCTGCTGGCCGCGCAGATCCCCGAGTTCACCGCCGAGCAGACCAAGGCCGAGGAAGCCGCGGTGCTGATCTACACCAGCGGCACCACTGGCCCTCCGAAGGGCGCGGTCATCCCGCATCGCGCGCTGATCGGCAATCTGACCGGCTTCGTGTGTTCGCAGAACTGGTATCCACAGGACGACGACGTGTTCTGGAGCCCGGCGGACTGGGCCTGGACAGGTGGCTTGTGGGATGCACTGATGCCGGCGCTCTACTTCGGCCGTCCGATCGTCGGATATCAGGGGCGATTTTCGGCGGAGCGCGCGTTCGAACTGCTCGAACGCTACGGTGTCACCAACACGTTCCTGTTCCCGACCGCGCTCAAGCAGATGATGAAGGCCTGTCCGACCCCATCGGATCACTACCAGCTCAAGCTGCGGGCGATCATGAGCGCCGGCGAGGCCGTCGGCGAAACGGTCTTCACCTGGTGCCGCGACGCGCTTGGCGTGATCGTCAACGAGATGTTCGGCCAGACCGAAATCAACTACATCGTCGGCAACTGCACCGCGCAGTACGACGAAAGCCGCCTTGGCTGGCCCGCGCGACCTGGGTCGATGGGACGCCCCTACCCCGGCCATCGCGTGGCCGTGATCGACGAGGACGGCCGCCCCTGCCCGCCGGGCGAGGATGGCGAAGTCGCAGTCTGCGCGACCGATATCCACGGCCATCCCGATCCGGTGTTCTTCCTGGGCTACTGGAAGAACGAAGCGGCCACCGCGGCCAAGTATTCGGAATATGACGGCCTGCGCTGGTGTCGCACCGGTGACCTCGCGCGAATCGACGCGGATGGCTACCTCTGGTACCAGGGCCGCGCGGACGACGTGTTCAAGTCATCGGGCTACCGCATCGGGCCGAGCGAGATCGAAAACTGCCTGCTCAAGCATCCGGCGGTGTCGAACTGCGCCGTGGTGCCGTCGCCGGACCCCGAGCGTGGGGCGATCGTCAAGGCGTTCATCGTGCTGACGCCGTCGGTGACGCGTTCGTTCGATAACGACGCGGCACTGATCGCCGAGCTTCAGCAGCATGTGCGAGGCCAGCTTGCGCCGTACGAGTACCCGAAAGCGATCGAATTCATCGACCAGTTGCCGATGACCACCACCGGCAAGATCCAGCGCCGCGTGTTG
Organism: Cupriavidus sp. UBA2010; assembly: GCF_002335265.1. NCBI lineage: Bacteria > Pseudomonadati > Pseudomonadota > Betaproteobacteria > Burkholderiales > Burkholderiaceae > Cupriavidus > Cupriavidus sp. UBA2010. Next base: position 430,579 of record NZ_DDCI01000009.1, on the reverse strand, counting down.
CGGCTGCAGGAACAGGAGCGCGCCGAAAAGCCAGCCGGCTAGCCGGCCGAGGCCTCGAGCCAGGCCAGTTCGTCCTCGTCGAAACCGGCCGCGCGGCGAGCGTCGAGATTGAACGGGCCGCGCAGCTTCGGCGCGCGGTACTGTTCGGCAAGCCGCGCGTAGGTGGAGATCGGGTCCAGCCCTCGCTGGGCGCAGAGCCAGCGGTACCAGTGATTGCCAATGGCCACGTGCCCGACTTCGTCGCGCAGGATGATGTCGATGATCTCCGCGGCCGCGGTATCGCCCACCTCGGCCAGCTTGGCACGCACTGGCGGCGAGGCGTCGAGCCCACGCGCCTCCAACGTGCGTGGCACCAGCGCCATGCGCGCCAGCACATCGCCCGAGGTGCGATCGGTCATCTCCCAGAGCGAGTTATGTGCCGGATAGTCACCATAGGTCGCCCCAAGCGTGGCCAGATGGTCGGCCAGCAGCGTGAAATGGAGTGCCTCCTCGTCAGCCACGCGAAGCCAGTCGCGGTAGTACGCCTCCGGCATCCCGGCAAAACGCCAGACCGCATCGAGCGCCAGATTGATCGCATTGAATTCGATATGGCACAGCGCATGGATCATCACCGCGCGGCCGGCCAGGGTGTGTAGCGAGCGCCTGCGGTCCACCTGCTGCGGGGGCACCAGCTCGGGACGCGCCGGGCGCCCCGGGATCGCCGCCGAGGCATCGGCCACCAAAACTTCATCCACATCCGTTACCGTGCCCCCGTGCGCCAGCAGATCGGCATGGAGCGCACGCGCAGCGGCCGCCTTGGCCCTGGCGTCGGTGATACACAGCACCGCCAGCGCCCGGCGGCGCGTGGCAAGTGGCGAATCGGCGATTTCGGCGGGTGCGATGTCTGGCATAGGCGTAAAATCCGGGAAGCCGTCATTGTAGAGCCTCGCCGGTGCCACGCCGGCCCGCGGGAACCGGCTCTTTTAATCGCGACGGCCACCCCCAATTACTTACATTGCTTCAGGCAGGAGACCCCATGGCGCTTTACCAGCTCGGCGAGATCGCCCCGACCATTCACGACGATGCCTACGTGGCCGCGGAAGCCACCATTATCGGCAATGTGACGCTAAAGGCGCGTGCGAGCGCCTGGCCCGGCGTCGTGATCCGTGGCGACAACGAACCGATCGTGGTGGGCGAGGATACGAACATCCAGGAAGGCTCGGTGCTGCACACCGACCCGGGCCGCCCCCTGACGCTGGGCGACAAGGTCTCGATCGGCCACCAGGCCATGCTGCATGGCTGCACGGTCGGCGAAGGCTCGCTGATCGGTATCCAGGCCGTGGTGCTGAATGGCGCAGTAATCGGCAAGGAATGCCTGGTCGGCGCCGGCGCCGTCGTGACCGAGAACAAGGTGTTTCCTGACCGCTCGCTGATCCTGGGCGCGCCCGCCAAGGTGGTGCGCGAACTGACCGATGCTGACGTGGCCAACCTCTATCGCAATGCGGAGACGTATGCGAAGCGGCAAGCCACTTACAAGACCGATTTGAAGCGTATCGGTTGATACCGATACGCCGGATTGACATTGCTTTACGTGAAAGACTGATAGAACCGTGACCGCTACATCGAATCCCGACACACTCCAGAAATTCCTGTTCGACGCTGCCCCCGTGCGCGGCGAGCTGGTCCGCATGGAGGCCACCTGGCAAGAAGTGCTGAACCGCCATGCCTACCCGGCACCGGTGCGGCGCCTGCTGGGCGAGATGATGGCGGCCGCGGCGCTGCTATCGGCCAACCTCAAGTTCAACGGCGCGCTGGTGATGCAACTGCACGGCGACGGCCCGGTGCGGATGCTCGTGGTGGAGTGCCTGTCCGACCTGTCGATGCGCGCCACGGCCAAGATTGCCGAGGACGCCACGATTACCGACGATGCCACGCTAACGACGCTCGTCAACGCGCATGGTCATGGCCGCTTCGCCATCACGCTCGACCCGCAAGACAAGCTGCCGGGCCAGCAACCGTACCAGGGCATCGTGCCGCTTTCCGACGAGAACGGCCCGCTCGAATCGATGGCCTCAGTGCTCGAACACTACATGCAGGCGTCCGAGCAGCTCGACACCCGCCTGTGGCTTGCCTCGAATGGGCAGGTCGCCGCGGGCATGTTGCTGCAGAAGCTGCCGTCTTATGGCGGCACCATGGAAGCACAGGTTGGCGAAACCGGTTCGCCGCTCTCCGGTGATGTGCAGGCGCAGGACCTGGATACCTGGGATCGCGCGTGCCAGTTGGGCGCCACGCTCAAGCAGGACGAACTGCTGGCCGAGTCGCCTGAGACCCTGCTGCGCCGCCTGTTCTGGGAAGAACTGCAGAATGCCGGCCTGCGCGTCTTCGAGCCAATGACGCCGCATTTCCAGTGCTCGTGCTCGCGCGCCAAGGTCGCCGGCATGTTGCAGTCGCTGGGCCAGGCCGAAATCGAAAGCATCATTGCCGAACGCGGCGACGTGGAAATCCATTGCGACTTCTGCGGCCAGCGCTACGTGTTCGACCCGGTGGATGCCGCGCAGCTCTTCACGGTACCCGTGGCAACGGGCGCAGGCGAAGGCGCGCAGCAGCAGCACTGAGCATCCGTCCGCTCCCCTGCCTCATCAGGGAGAAGGGGAAAAGACCACGGGTATGTCAAAGGTTCCGGATCTGCGCGGAACCACATACCCGCGCTCGCGGGTCCAATGACATTCCCGAACCCCAGTTGCCGGACGGAGGCCGACATGATCAAGACGTATCGTTCCCGCGCACTGTCCGGGCTGGTCATTGCCATGGCTGCGATGATCGCCGGCTGCGCAGCGCCCGTTCCACGCGATTTGTACGGCAGCCCTGCCACCGCACGCCTGGAGCCCGGTTCGACTCCCCCCGCCCCCCTTACTGACGAAGAAAGGCAGCACCTCACGGCGCTGAACCAGCAAGTGCTGCGCGAGCAGGAGCAGGCGATCGCCAGCCAGCAGCAGGCCGAAGCCTGGGCGCGGGCAGCTTACGCCTACCCGACCACAAACTGGAATCTGTACTACGGCGGATGGGGCGGCGGCCACTGGGGTGGCGGCGTAGGAATCAGCTCGCCTGGCTGGGGCTGGGGTGGTTACCCGTACGGCTCCCCGTACTGGTGGTAATTCAGAAGAAATCGAAACCGGGCCGCAGCGATGTGCAAACGCGACAGACCGAACGGTCAAGGTCGCACCTCGGCATCGGAATAGTCCTAGTAAGCCGGTTAATGTCCGCCGCGTCCCGCGACGGAATTGGGTGGCGGCGGCAGCGGAGGCGTGGCGCTGACCTTCGGAGCCGGCGCCACGAACTGGACGAAGACTTCCCCGTCCTTGACCATGCCCAGCTCATAGCGGGCACGCTCCTCGATGGCACCCGTGCCATCCTGCAAATCCTTCACTTCCCCTTCCAGCTTGGCATTGCGCAGCTTGAGCGCCTGGTTGTGCACGGTCTGCTCATTGACCTGGCGATTCAGATCCCATACGCGTAGCCAGCCGCCCTTGCCCAGCCATAGCGGGTACTGGATTGCGAGCAGCAGCACGAACAACAGCAGGGAAATCAGGCGCATCAGGGCGAAAAGGCGCTAGGAAAAGGATGATTTGGCTATTTCTGCGGGACCAATGATCCACCAAGCCGCCAAAGATTGCAAAACAAAAGACGATACAAAGCGAAACAACGGCGCAACAGGCATCCGGTTGACAAAAAAAAGCGCCGCCCCAGTGCTCTGGGGCGGCGCTTTTTCTGGGACTCAGAACACTAACCGGCGATATCAGCGCAGGTTGTAGAACGTGCTCTTGCCCGGGTACGTGGCGATGTCGCCCAGGTCTTCCTCGATACGCAGCAGCTGGTTGTACTTCGAAATGCGGTCCGAGCGCGACAGCGAACCGGTCTTGATCTGGCCGGCGTTCGTGCCGACGGCGATGTCGGCGATCGTGCTGTCTTCGGTCTCACCCGAACGGTGCGAGATCACGGCGGTGTAGCCGGCGCGCTTGGCCATCTCGATAGCGGCGAACGTCTCGGTCAGCGTGCCGATCTGGTTGATCTTGATGAGGATCGAGTTGCCGATGCCCTTCTCGATGCCTTCCTTCAGGATCTTCGTGTTGGTCACGAACAGGTCGTCACCCACCAGCTGGACGCGCTTGCCCAGCTTGTCGGTCAGCGTCTTCCAGCCTTCCCAGTCACCTTCGGCCATGCCGTCCTCGATCGACACGATCGGGAACTTGTCGCACAGGTTGGCCAGGTAGTCGGCGAACTGGGTCGACGTCAGCTTCAGGCCTTCGCCTTCGAGCGAGTACACGCCTTCGGCTTCGTGGTAGAACTCGCTGGCGGCGCAGTCCAGCGCCAGCAGCACGTCCTCGCCAACCTTGTAGCCAGCCTTTTCGATAGCCTGCACGACCGTGTTCAGGCACTCCTCGTTCGACGAGAAGTTCGGAGCGAAGCCGCCCTCGTCGCCCACGGCGGTGGACATGCCCTTGTCGGACAGGATCTTCTTCAGCGCGTGGAACACTTCGGCGCCGCAACGCAGGGCTTCACGGAAGCTGGTCTGCGACACGGGCATGATCATGAATTCCTGGATGTCCAGGCTGTTGTTGGCGTGCGCGCCACCGTTGACGATGTTCATCATCGGTACCGGCATCTGCATCGCGCCCGAACCGCCGAAGTAGCGGTACAGCGGCAGGCCGGCTTCCTCGGCAGCTGCCTTGGCCACGGCCATCGACACGGCCAGCATGGCGTTGGCGCCCAGGCGGCCCTTGTTCTCGGTGCCGTCCAGTTCGATCAGCGTGCGGTCCAGGAAAGCCTGCTCGGAGGCATCCAGGCCCATGATCGCTTCGGAGATCTCGGTGTTGATGTGCTCGACAGCCTTCAGCACGCCCTTGCCCAGGTAGCGCGACTTGTCGCCATCACGCAGTTCGATGGCTTCGCGCGAACCGGTCGATGCACCCGACGGCACGGCAGCACGGCCCATCACGCCCGACTCCAGCAGCACGTCGCACTCGACGGTGGGATTGCCGCGCGAGTCGAGAACCTCACGACCGATGATATCTACGATTGCACTCATATTTCCTCTCTGGACTGTTGAATCTGGTGAATCTTATTACCGCGCAGGATGCCCGACGAATATGTCAGATGCCTTCCACGACGATCATGTTCATCTTCGCCGCATGCTCGCGGGACTTGCGCGCCGCCAGGTATTCCTCGCTGGCGTGGAACGCGCGGGCGGCTTCGTAGCTCTGGAACTTCAGGACCACGACGCGCGTGGGGCCCCAATCACCCTCGAGCCGTTCGGTCTGGCCGCCGCGCACCAGCACTTCCGCGCCGTGCGCCTGCATGGCTTTCGTGGAAAGCACCTTGTACTGCTCGTACTGCTGGGGATCTGTCACATCGACGTACGCGATGATATAACCGGCGGCCATGCGCTATCTCCGAATCTTTTGTATTGTCTTTCGATACCGTTTCGTCAGCATTGAAGCCGGAGGTCCGGCAGCGGCACCAGAAACAGCACCGCCCGCGTCAGGCGCGGGCGGCAGTTGCCAAGGCAGGCTCAGGCGCAGGCCGGCCAGCCGAAGTTGTCTTCCAGGAAGCCGGCACGCTTGACCATGCTGTCGAGATCGCGCAGCACAGTCAGCAGTTCCTTCATGCGCGACAGCGGCACGGCGTTGGGGCCGTCCGACATCGCCTTGCTCGGATCGGGGTGGGTCTCCATGAACAGACCCGCCACGCCCGTAGCCACCGCGGCGCGCGAGAGCACCGGCACGAATTCGCGCTGGCCGCCTGAGCTGGTGCCCTGGCCACCCGGCAACTGCACCGAGTGGGTGGCATCGAACACCACGGGGGCGCCCGTCTCGCGCATGATCGCCAGGGAGCGCATGTCGGAGACGAGATTGTTGTAGCCGAAGGAAACGCCACGCTCGCAGGCCATGAAGACGTCATCAGGCAGACCCGCCTCACGGGCAGCGTCACGTGCCTTGTCGATCACGTTCTTCATGTCGTGCGGCGCCAGGAACTGGCCCTTCTTGATGTTCACCGGCTTGCCACTCTGGGCGCAGGCACGGATGAAATCAGTCTGGCGGCACAGGAAGGCCGGTGTCTGCAGCACATCCACCACGGCCGCGACGGGCTTGATCTCGTCGATCTCGTGGATGTCGGTGAGCACCGGCACACCGATCTGATGCTTTACCGTGGCCAGGATCTCAAGACCCTTTTCCATACCGAGGCCGCGGAACGACTTGCCCGACGACCGGTTGGCCTTGTCGAACGACGACTTGTAGATAAACGGAATGCCCAGTTCACCCGTGATCGCCTTCAGCTCGCCGGCCGTATCGAGCGCCATCTGCTCGGACTCGATCACGCACGGGCCAGCGATCAGGAAAAACGGCTTGTCGAGGCCGACGTCGAATCCACACAGTTTCATGGCAGTTTCCTTCCCCACCAGCGCCTCAGGCGCCTTGGCGTTGCGCGGCGAGCGCGGCTTCCACGTAGGCCTTGAACAGCGGGTGGCCATCACGCGGCGTCGAGGTGAATTCCGGGTGGAACTGAACGCCGACGAACCACGGGTGCATCGATTCCGGCAGTTCCATCATCTCCGGCAGGTTCTCGGTCGGCGTGCGCGCCGAAATCACCATGCCAGCCTTTTCCAGCTCCGGCACGTAGTGGTTGTTGACTTCGTAGCGGTGACGATGACGCTCGTTGACTTCGGCGCCATAGATCTGCGAGGCCTTGGTGCCGGTCTTGATAGGCACGCGCTGGGCGCCCAGACGCATCGTGCCGCCGAGGTCGGAGTCCGCCGAACGCTGTTCCACCTTGCCGTCGCGATCGACCCACTCGGTGATCAGCGCGACCACCGGGTGTTCCGTGTCGAGGTTGAATTCGGTCGAATTGGCGTCGCCCATGCTGGCAACGTGACGCGCGAATTCGATCACGGCGAGCTGCATACCCAGGCAGATGCCCAGGTACGGCACCTTGTTCTCGCGGGCATACTGGATCGCGCGGATCTTGCCTTCGGTGCCGCGCTTGCCGAAACCGCCCGGCACCAGGATGGCATCCAACGGCTTCAGCACTTCGAGGTGACCCGACTCGAGCTCTTCCGAATCGATGTACTCGATGTTCACGCGCGTGGCGGTATGCATGCCGGCGTGGCGCAGCGCCTCGATCAGTGACTTGTACGACTCGGTCAGGTCGACGTACTTGCCAACCATGCCGATCGTGATTTCATGCTCGGGGTTTTCCTGCGCGTTGACCAGCTTCTGCCACATCGACAGGTCAGCCGGTTTCGGGTCCAGACGCAGTTCCTCGCAGATCAGGCGGTCGAGGCCCTGCTCGTTGAGCATCTGCGGAATCTTGTAGATGCTGTCGGCATCCCAGACCGAGATCACGGCTTCCTGCGGGATGTTGGCGAACAGCGAAATCTTGGCGCGCTCGTCGTCCGGAATCGGGCGGTCGGCGCGGCACAGCAGCGCGGTCGGCGAAATGCCGATTTCGCGGAGCTTCTGCACCGAGTGCTGGGTCGGCTTGGTCTTGAGCTCGCCGGCGCTGGCGATGAACGGCACCAGCGTCAGGTGCACGAACGCGCAATGATTGCGGCCCAGGCGCAGGCTCATCTGGCGCGCGGCTTCCAGGAACGGCAGCGACTCGATGTCACCCACCGTGCCGCCGATCTCCACCAGTGCCACGTCGGCCTTGCCGTCGTGCGACGCGGCAGCGCCACGCTCGACGAAAGCCTGGATTTCGTTCGTGATATGGGGAATGACCTGAACGGTCTTGCCGAGGTACTCGCCGCGGCGTTCCTTGCGGATCACCGATTCGTAGATCTGGCCGGTCGTGAAGTTGTTCGACTTCCGCATCTTGGCCGACACGAAGCGCTCGTAGTGACCCAGATCGAGGTCAGTTTCCGCGCCATCTTCGGTCACGAACACCTCGCCATGCTGGAAGGGGCTCATCGTGCCGGGATCGACGTTGATGTAGGGATCGAGCTTGAGGAGGGTGACTTTGAGGCCGCGCGACTCGAGAATAGCCGCGAGCGAAGCAGCAGCGATGCCCTTGCCGAGAGAAGAGACGACGCCACCGGTGACGAAGACGAATTTGGTCATAAACCGAGCTTGCCGGGGAAATCGGGATTATACATGAGAGCCCGATCCCCGCCGACGCCGAATTTGTGAAATCGGGGTGTCGGCCCGGCACGCAAAGGCGGCCTGCGGCGCATACGCCGCACTGCAAGCCGTACCGCAAGCCGAGCCGGCGCCGCGCGCGCCGGCTTCCCGGACTTCAGCGCCCGGACTTGCGCATTTCCTCGATCAGGTCCCGCACCAGACCGGCGGTCTCGAGGGGCCGCTCCATTGGATACAGGTGGCCGCCTTCGATATAGCGCAGCCGGTCGCCCACGAGCTTGCGGGTTGCGCCGAGCCCCGCCTGCCTAACCTCGCGCGAGCGGGTGCCGGCAACGAAGCTGACCGGGATCGGCGCGCCACGCGCCACCTTGCGGCCCAGGCTGGTCGGCAGCGTCCGGTAGATCCAGTATTCGACCTCGCGATCGAAGCGCAGCTTGCGTTCGTTGGCCACACCAGTGGGCTCGGTGCCATGCTCGGCGTAGTCGCGCAGGACCTCGGGATCCCACACTTTGAAATTGCGCTTGGACTGAAAATGACTCCAGACCGCGTCGGTATCGGGCCAATGGGTGCGCCGGTTCTTGGTGACGGCTGCGGGGCCCGGTTTCTCGTCGAGCCCCAGCATCTGGGACGCGCGCACCAGTGACGCCTTCCAGCCGGCGATGATCGGTGAATCCAGCATCACCACGCCCCGCACCCGCTGCGGCCGACGCAGCGCGGCCATCAGCGACAGGAAACCGCCCAGCGAATGGCCAACCAGCCAGACCTTGGGCGCGTCGGCACCGCTCCGCCCCGGGCGATCCAGCTCGCCAAGCAGTTCGTCGACCAGATGCGGCCACTCGCGCGTGACCGGAAACTTGGGATTGTGGCCGTAACGTTCGACGGCGCGGATGTCGAAGGTGTCGTCTAGCGCGCCGAACAGCTTGCGATAGATCGGCACCGGAAAACCGTTGGCGTGGGAAAAGAGCAGGATGTCGCGCATGGCGGCAAGTCGATGGAATGAGTCGGAAAAACCTGGGATGAAAGGGATCAGCTTCGGTCGCGGCGGGCCCGTACCGGCTGGCCCCAGCGATCGGCTTCGTCGCGCGCGAGCGGGAATTCGGCCGGCTGGCTCGCATCCCATTCGGGATTGGCGATTTCGCCGAAAACCTGGCGCAGGCGCTGGCCCCAGGTGTCGCGGATCATGCGGAAGTATGCGTTCTTCTCGTCGATGCTGACGAAGCGCGTCACGCGGAGCGAATCGGCCTCGTAGACCAGCAGGTCGAGCGGCAAACCGACCGAGATATTCGACTTCAGCGTGGAATCCATCGAGACCAGCGCGCACTTGGCCGCCTCGCCCAGCGGCACCGACGGCGTGATGACACGGTCGACGATCGGCTTGCCATATTTGGCCTCGCCAATCTGGAAGTAGCAGTTCTCGGGCGTGGCCTCGATGAAGTTGCCCGCCGCGTAGACATGGAACAGGCGCGTGCGCTCGCCCCGGATCTGCCCGCCGAAAATCAGGTTGACGCTGAATTCGATGCCAGCCTCGCGCAACGCATGGGCATCGCGCTTGTGCACGGCGCGCACCGCCTCGCCGACGATGGTGACCGCCTCGAACATGTCGCGCGCGGTCCACAGCGAGCGCTTCTCGTCGCGCGCCTCGGCCAGGCATTGGCGCACAGACTGGCTGATCGCGAGATTGCCGGAGGTAAGCAGCACCATGACGCGGTCGCCCGGCTCCTCGAATACGGTCATCTTGCGCGCGGTGGAAATGGCATCCACACCGGCGTTGGTACGGGAATCAGACAGGAATACCAGACCGGCATCCAGCCGCATGGCTACACAGTACGTCATGGGTTCGGGTTGACAGAGGCGCGACGGCGACGCCCCATTCTAGCCGCACGGCGGTGTATGAATACCGAAAAGGATTAGAGGCGCTATCAAAATGAAGCGAAGCGGTTCTGGCTAGGCGTGCGGCCGCAGACAGTACACGTGGTACGGCAAGGCCGCGCAACGACGCCAGAATCATTTTGATAGCGCCTCTTACTCTGCCGCCGCACTTCGAACCAACCTGGCTTCGCCATTTCAGGCCAGCGGCGTGATCTCGATGTCGACTTCCATTGTTTCCCCGGCCCCGCCTTCGAGGATGCCCCGGATTGGTGCGGCCGAGGCATAGTCACGCCCCACGGCAAGGCGGACGTGGCGCCCATTTGTGATGCAGCGATGCGTGACATCGATGCTGCACCAGAGCCCGCGGTCCGCATCCAGGCAGATGTCGGCCCAGGCATGACTGGCTAGCGAGGCTGCGGCCGCATCGTAGAAGTAGCCACTGACATAGCGGGCCGGAATGCCGAACGCGCGACATGCCGCCACCATAACCTGCGCCTGATCCTGGCAGACCCCGCTGCCCAGCCGGAAAGCCTCGACGGCGGACGTGCCGACATCGGTCGTATTGGCCCGATACTGGACCCGGTCGGCGATGCCATCGGCCAATGCCAGCAGGGCCGGCACCTCGTGGCCAGCGGCCAGGTATGGGGCTGCGAACGCCCGCATGTCCGTCGGCGCCTGGGTCAGCGGCGTGCCCGATAGAAAATAGAGCGGCGACACGCGCGACTCACCAGCTTCGGGCAGGTCCTGGAAAGCGCCATGGCCACCCTCCCCGGCCTCGGCGCCCGCCTGGCCCGTTGGGGCTGGATCGATCCTGACCTCGACCTCGCCGGTAGCGACGATCGCAATCGTACGAGCGGGGCCGGCCATGGTGAAGTTGTGGACGATATTACCGAAACCGTCACGCGCTTCGGAAAGGTTACCCGGCGCGGAAAGCGTCCAGTACTGCACGGACTGCAGTGGGCCACTGCGGGGCGCCAGACGCAGCTCATGCACGCTGCGACGCACCGGCTCGGTGTAGCGGTAGATGGTCTTATGATGGATCTTGTATTTCACGGGTATATCTCGCGCCACATGCATGCCGGCCCCAGTCGGGGATGCCGCACACCCGGCGCATGACGCCGGGCGCTCCTGCAACGGTCAGGCAGCTAGCAGCGGCACGAGGAAATCCCGGCTGATGCCATTGCCGAGGTCGCCGATGCGCTCCAGGAAGCTGGTCAGGTAGGCATGCAGGCCGACGGCGAAAATGTCGTCGATGCGCGCGTACTTTAGGTCTGCGTGAAGTTTACCAGCCTGCCTTTCGGTCTCCGCCGACTGCTGGTTCGACACCAGCGCCAGAATCGCGACCACTTCGTCCATGCTGGAAACCAGCGAACGCGGCATGTCGGGCCGCAGGACCAGCAGTTCCGCCACGCGCTGCGGCGTGATCACGGCACGGTAGATCTTGCGATAGACCTCGAAGCCAGAGACCGACCGCAACACGGCCGCCCAGTGATAGAAATCGTTCTGCTCGCGGTTCGGGTCGCTGTCGTCGCGGCCCGAGGCCTGAAACTTGACGTCGAGAATCCGCGCGGTGTTGTCGGCCCGCTCCAGGAAGGTGCCAAGCCGCATGAAGTGGAACGCATCGTCCTTGAGCATGGTGCCGAACTGGACGCCACGGGCCAGATGCGAGCGGAACTTTACCCACTCGAAGAAGCGCGATGGATCTTCGTGCAGCTCGCCATCGGCGATCATGCGCTGGACGTCGAGCCAGGTGGTGTTGATGGTCTCCCAGACCTCGGTCGTCAGCGATCCACGCACCGCGCGCGCATTCTCGCGGGCCGCGCGCAGGCAGCTCATGATCGACGAGACATTGGTCATGTCGCGCACCATGAAGTCGATCACGTCGTCACGGTGCAGCAAGCCGTACTTGTGGTCGTAGGCCTGGGTCAATTCGGAGATATCGAGCATCGCCCACCAACCCTGCTCGGCCACTTCGGCCGATTGCGGCAGCAGCGAAGTCTGGTAGTTGACGTCGAGCATGCGCGCAGTATTCTCCGCGCGTTCGGTATAGCGGGCCATCCAGAACAGGTGGTCGGCGGTACGGCTCAGCATGGTGAAATCTCCCGGCAAACAGCGCCTATGGACTTAGAAGCCGTTGCAGATTGAAGCGAAGCGGTTCTGGCCAGGGTGAAGCGGTACGGCAAGGCCGCGCAACCACGCCAGAATCATTCTGAAACGGTTTCCTAGCGTTCCAGCACCCAGGTGTCCTTGGTGCCGCCGCCCTGGGACGAATTGACCACGAGCGAGCCCTCTCTCAACGCCACCCGCGTCAGCCCGCCCGGCACCATGCGCACCTCCTTGCCCGACAGCACGAACGGGCGAAGATCGATATGGCGCGGCGCGATGCCCGCATCGACATAGGTCGGGCAAGTCGACAACGCCAACGTCGGCTGCGCGATGTACTGCTCGGGGCGCGATTTCACGACCTCCCGGAACTGGTCGATCTCCGCGCGCGTCGCGGCCGGTCCCACGAGCATGCCGTAGCCGCCGGCGCCATGCGTTTCCTTGACCACAAGATCCTGCATATGGTCGAGCACGTACTGCAGATCATCCGGACGCCGGCACATGTAGGTCGGCACGTTCGACAGGATGGGTTCCTCGCCGAGATAGAAGCGGATCATGTCCGGCACGTACGGGTAGATCGACTTGTCGTCGGCCACGCCCGTCCCGATCGCATTGCTGATCGTCACGTTGCCGGCACGGTAGACCGAGAGCAGCCCGGCCGCACCCAGGGCGGAATCGTGGCGAAATACGAGCGGGTCGAGGAAATCGTCGTCCACGCGCCGGTAGATCACGTCGATACGCTGCGGCCCCTGCGTGGTGCGCATATAGAGATGGTCGTCCTCGACGAACAGGTCATTGCCTTCCACCAGTTCGACGCCCATCTGCTGGGCCAGGAACGCGTGCTCGAAGTAGGCCGAGTTGTACATGCCCGGCGTGAGCACGACGACGGTCGGATCGGCGATATTCTGCGGCGACACGCTGCGCAGCATGTCCAGCAGCAGATCGGGATAGTGCGCCACCGGGGCCACGCGGTTGCGGGCGAACAGGTCGGGGAACAGCCGCATCATCATCTTGCGGTTCTCGAGCATGTACGACACGCCCGATGGCACCCGCAGGTTGTCTTCGAGAACGTAGAACTCGCCCTCGCCCGCGCGTACGACGTCGATGCCGGCCACGTGCGCGTAGATGTCGCGAGGCACGTCGATGCCCAGCATTTCCGGGCGGTACTGCGCATTGTTGTAGATCTGGTCCGGCGGAATCACGCCGGCACGGATGATGTCCTGCCCGTGGTAGATGTCGTGGATGAAGCGGTTTAGCGCCGCGACGCGTTGCCGCAGGCCGCGCTCGAGCGTGGCCCACTCGCTGGCCGGGAAAATGCGCGGAATCACGTCGAACGGAATGGTCCGCTCGGTTCCGCTGTTGGACTCATCCTTGTCGCCGTAGACGGCAAAGGTGATACCCACACGCCGGAAGATCAGATCCGCTTCCGCGCGCTTGTTGCTCATCGTCGCCGCAGACTGCCGCCCCAGCCATTCGGCAAAGTTCCGGTAGTGGGGCCTGACCGCCCCCGACGGCAGCGCCCGCCCGGCCTCGATGGCCTCGGTTGCTCCGTCCTCTCGCCCTTCCAGCATCTCGTCGAAAAACCGCGCCGCCATGATGGCCGCTCCTTCGTGAAATTGGGCGCCTTGCCGCGGTTGTCCTCCGGTGGTTGTCTCCCGGTTACTGCCTGATACCAACCGCCGCCGCCCGTTTATCGATGCCTTGTCGAGTCGACTCCTTCAGCATATCCGTACCGGCTGAACCCGCAAGGGGTTGCACACAAGTGACACGCGCCGGCACACAGAAACGATTTAGCAAGATGCTTGCCAGCCACAGGTGATTCAGGGCGCCTTCCCGGAACAGGAGGCCGATGCCGGCGGGCACTTTTCCAGAATGTCCTCGACCAGTGCCTCGGGGGTGCGGCGAATATCGAGCACGAGCGCGTCGCAAGGCTCCTCCAGGGTCTCGAACTGGCTCTGGAGCAGCGCGGGATTGAAGAAATGGTCCGTGCGCGCGGACAGGCGGCTGCCGATGGTCGAGGCGTCGCCTTTCATGAACACGAAGGTCACGCCGCCGTCCGACGGCAGCAGGCGGTCCCGATAGACCTGGCGCAGCGCCGAACATGTGAATACGTGGGTGCGGCCCTCGGCGCGGGCGGTGTCGATGGCGGCCCGCATTGCGTCCAGCCAGGGCCAGCGGTCGTCATCGGTCAATGGGATGCCGGCGTGCATCTTGGCCTTGTTGGCGTCGCTGTGAAAGCTGTCCGCGTCGTGGAAGCCGCAATGAAGCCGGTCCGCCAGCATCTGGCCGACCGTGCTCTTGCCGCTGCCGGAAACGCCCATCAGGATATAGATCATGTCTGCTCCATCGATCATGTGTCGGATGGTGTTGCCATCCTTGTCGGTAGCCTTCGGCCACGTCGATGTGGCGCGAAGGTGCTTCCGGGGTGCAGCGCGTGCTGCCGGGCACCCCGGAAGAATACGCAAGAGAAACGGAATGATTGGCGCGAGCGCCGCCTGACGGCCCGCCTATTGTGCGACGGCGGACGCCGTTTGGACAGCGGGCGCCAGCGCATCGGCTTCGGACAGGTCCAGCGCGCTGCCCCCCTCCTCGGCGGTCCGCGCATGGCGGCGGAACAGGCCGAACAGGCCCCGGCCCATGCTGAAACGGGCGAATTCGTCGGCTGGCGCCGCTGCCGGCACTCGCCCGGCAAAGTTAGCCTGGGTGGCAGCATCGCCCACCAGATCGAGTGTGCCCGCCAATGCGTCCACGCGAATGACATCGCCGTCGCGCACCCGAGCCAGCGGCCCGCCTGCCAGCGCCTCCGGCCCGACATGGATTACGGCGGGCACCTTGCCCGACGCACCCGACATGCGGCCATCGGTTACCAGCGCGACCTTGCGTCCGGCATCCTGCAACGCGCCAAGCGCGGGGGTAAGCCGGTGCAACTCGGGCATGCCATTGGCATTCGGGCCCTGGAAGCGCACCACGGCCACCACGTCACGATCGAGCTCGCCCGCCTCGAAGGCGGCCTGCAGCGCTTCCTGCGAATCGAAAACTCGCGCCGGCGCCTCCACCACCCGGTGCTCGTCGGCCACGGCCGAGACCTTGATCACCCCGCGCCCCAGGTTGCCCGCCATCAGCCGCAGCCCCCCCTCGGGCGAGAACGGCGCCGACGCTGGCGCCAGCACCGACTCATCCCCGCTCGTGGCCGGGCCAGCCCGCCAGCGCAGCACGCCATCGGTCATGACCGGCTCCTCGGTGTAGCGCTTCAGGCCGGGGCCCGCCACGGTCTGCACGTCCTCGTGCAGCAGACCGGCGTCGAGCAGTTGGGCAATCACATAGGCCACGCCGCCCGCTGCGTGAAAATGGTTCACATCGGCCGAGCCATTCGGATACACACGCGCCAGCAATGGCGTGATGGCTGACAGGCCGTTGAAATCGTTCCAGTCGATCAGGATGCCGGCGGCACGTGCCATCGCCACCAGGTGAATCGTGTGGTTGGTCGAGCCACCAGTGGCCAGCAGGCCAACCATCGCGTTGACGATCGCCCGTTCATCGACAATCTTCGCCAGCGGGGTATAGGCGTCACCGCGAGCGATCAGCGCCAGCGCCCGCTGGGCTGCCGCGGCGGTCAGCGGGTCACGCAGGCCGCTGTCCGGGTGCACGAACGCCGAGCCGGGCATGTGCAGGCCCATGATCTCCATCAGGAACTGGTTGCTATTGGCGGTGCCATAGAAGGTGCAGGTACCCGCGCCGTGATAGGCGGCGCATTCGGCCTCCAGCAACGCATCGCGCCCGACCTGCCCGGTGGCATACAGCTGGCGCACACGCGCCTTTTCCTTGTTCGACAGGCCCGTTGCCATCGGCCCGGCCGGGACGAACACGATCGGCAAATGGCCAAACTGCAGCGCCCCCATCAGCAAACCCGGCACGATCTTGTCGCACACGCCCAGCATTAGCGCCGCGTCGAATGTGTTGTGCGACAGCGCGACAGCCGTGCCCATCGCGATCGCATCGCGGGAGAACAGCGACAACTCCATGCCGGCGTTGCCCTGGGTAATCCCGTCACACATGGCCGGCACGCCACCCGCCACCTGCGCCACGCCACCCACGGCGCGCGCGGCCTCGCGAATCACGGCCGGGTAACGCTCATAGGGCTGGTGGGCGGACAGCATGTCGTTGTAGGCGGTCACGATGCCGAGATTCGGGGCATGCTCGACCCGCAGCTTGAGCTTGTCGTCCGAAGGCAGTGCGGCGTAGCCGTGGGCAAGGTTCGCGCAGGACATGCCGCGCAAGGGCCCGAGTTCCTGCTGGGCGCGCTCGCACCTGGCCAGATAGGCTGCCCGGCTGGCGCGACTGCGGTCGACAATGCGTTGCGTGACGGCCAGTACCTCGGCATGAACGGCTTGGGACATGTTGGAGTTCTTCCTGGTGGGGAAGCCGAGGCACTCATTGGATGCCTCGGCATGTAGAATTTCTACATTATATCCATGAGACTCACGCTACCGGAAGACATGAGCCTCGGGTAGATGGGCTGATTTATGAGGAATCCGGGTAAATCCCAAGCACAACACCCCGCGTAGGCACTTCCGAGAATCATCGCAATCTGTGTAGAATCTCTACATTATCGAGGCTGCACCGAAGCCAGCCCAGGGACACCGACACAACCGGCGCCCCCCCCCAATACCTTTACGCACGATCCCGCACTCTCTCACCATGCGCGACAGAATCCTTGCCGTCTACGACTCGCTACGCCCGTCCGAACGCCGCCTGGCCGATTACGTGGCACGACACGGTGCGAGCGTCATCCGGCTGACCATGCCGGAACTAGCGGAACGGGCCGGTGTCTCGCAGCCCACGATCGCCCGCTTCTGCGCCGCGCTTGGCTACGACGGCTTCAAGGAGTTCAAGCTTCAGTTCGCTCAGAATGTGGGGGGTGGCACGCCCTTCGTTCACCAGGATGTGGAAGCCGACGATCGGCCTGCCGATATCGCCGGCAAGGTGTTCGATCGCACCATCGCCACGCTGATGTCCGTGCGCAACGCGCTGTCCGCCGACCAGATCGAGCACGGTATCCGGCTACTGGCCGGGGCGCGCCGCATCGAGTTTTATGGCTGCGGCAACTCGGGCATCGTTGCGCTCGACATCCAGCACAAGTTCTTCCGCCTGGGCATTCCCACCACGGCCTATTCGGACCCGCACGTGTTCAGCATGTCCGCAGCGCTGCTGCGCCCGGGCGATGTCGCCGTGCTGGTGTCCAACAGCGGCCGCACATGGGACATGCTCACCGCCGCCACGCTGGCGCGCAGCAGCGGCGCCAGCGTGCTGGCGCTGACCCATAGCGGATCACCGCTCGCCCGCCTTGCGGACGTCTGCGTCTTCTCCGACGTCGAAGAGGACAGCGAGGTCTATACGCCCATGACTTCGCGCATCTGCCATCTCGTGCTCGGCGACGTGCTGGCCGCAGGCGTGGCACTGGATCGCGCCGACTCGGTCGCCGCAGGCCTGCAGCGAGCCAAGGCACATCTGCGCGAGCGCCGGATTGCGGGGGCCGATCCGACGCCGCTAGGCAAGACTCCGGCATCGACCTCGGCCACGACCGCATCCGAGGCGACATCACAAGCATCCAAACCGAGCCGTGCAGCGCGTCGTCCGACAAAATCCGACAGCCCAGACAGCCCCGCCAGCAAGACTACCAAGCCCGCAGCTCACCGTGGCGCGGGGGGCGCGTCCCGCCAATAACGGCGCTGTTGCTGGCGGAACGACGTCACCACATGGTCGCCGCCGCCCGTGACGATCGACACCGCGCCGGTTTCATCGGTGCGATACCGCGCCGCCCCCGCACGCGCGTACCGCTGCCAGACATCGTCACGCGGATGCCCGTGCCGGTTTGCGAAACCAAGCTGAAACACCGCCACTTCGGGCTGTACAGCCCGCAGAAAACCCGCATGTGAAGACGTGCCACTGCCGTGATGCGGCACCAGCAGGAAATCCGCGCGCAATCGCTCACCTAGTTCGCTATCAATCAGCCGCCGCTCCTCCGATACACCTATATCGCCGGTCAGTAGCATGCTGCGCTGCGCCGTTGCCACGCGGAGCACGCAACTCCGGGCGTTGGCCGACAGGTGCCGCCGCGCCAGATCCTCTTCCGTCGGGTGCAGGACCTCGAAGTCCACACCATCCCAACGCCACGCAACGCCAGCCAGACACGGCTGCCACGCGCGCCCCTCCGGCAAGCGTGGCAGTGGCTTGTTCCCAGGCCCTTCCGCCGTCAGCCCCCGCGCTACCGGCACGGCCTGCAACACGGCGTCAACGCCGCCCGCGTGGTCGTCATGCTCATGGCTGACCATCAACATATCCAGATGCCGCACCCCGGTCGCACGGAGATAGGGCACGATCACCTGACCACCTGCGCTGGCACCCGACACATACGAAGGCCCTGTGTCGTAGAGCAGCGCGTGGCGGCGCGTTTCCACGAGCACGGCTTCACCCTGCCCGACGTCGAGCGCCGTCACGCGCATTTCCCCTTCCTCCACCGGCTCGCGCCCGGCCGAGAGCATCGGCGCCATCAGCAGCGCGCCCAACCAGCGCGGCACGATCCGCACTCGCCTGGCGCCTTTCGCATCGGACGGACGGGGGATGAGCAGGACGTAGACACCAGCCAATGCCAGCCCGGTCGCCACCGTCCCCGGATGCGCGGCCTCCCATACCGCCCACGCAGGCGCGGCCAGCCACGCGAGCCCCCCGACCAACCACTCCAGCGCTTTGTGGGCAATCCACAGCAACGGCGCAGCCCAGTCAGGCGGCAACACCGCGCCAGCCAGCGCCAGCGGCGTAACAAGCAGACTGACCACCGGAATCGCCACGGCATTGGCGAACACGGATACCACCGATACCTGCCCGAACAGCAGAAGCGTCAACGGTACGAGCCCAATAGTCACCGACCATTGCGTGCGCGCCGCCTCGGCAACCACGCCCCCAATCCGGCTCATCCAGCGGCTCACCCAGCTTCTCGGATCCGCCTGCCGTTCCTCCACCGTCTCCCCATCCCCACTGCCGTCGCCCCGCGCGCCCAGGAAGATCACCGCCACCGCGCCAAATGACAGCCAGAAGCCCGGTGACATCACCGCCCATGGATCGATGGCCACCGAGATCCCCGCCGCCCAGGCGAGCACTACCGTCGGCGGTGGTGTCCGCCCGCTCCACAGCGCCACGGCAGCGACCATCAGCATCGATACCGTGCGCAGTGCCGGAATCTGCATGCCCGCAATCAGCCCGTAGCCGAGCGCCGCCTGCACCGCTACCACCATCGCCACCTTCTGCGCGGGCCAGATCAGCGGCAGCGGCCGCCGGAGCCAGCGCCCGATGCCGAACGAATGGCGCCAAAGCAGGCCCGCCAGCGCCGCAGCCACCCCCGATATCATCGTGATGTGCAGCCCGGAGATGCTGACCAGATGGGAGATGCCGGTACGTCGGAACACATCCCAGTCCGCCTGCCCAATGCCCCGCTGATCACCGATCACCAGCGCGACGAGCACTGCCCGGTATTGCGCATCGGACGGCAACGCCGCCCACAAGCGGTCACGCAATCCGGCCCGCCACTGCGTGATCCGGATCGACAACGGCATCGCGACATCACGATCCAGCAACTGACCGTGGCGTACATAGCCCGTCGCCCCGATGCCTTCGGCAAGTAGCCAGTAGCCATAGTCGAAACCATGCGGATTCGCGAGACCGCGCGGTCTGCGCAGACGGACCGTCAACCGATGGCGCTGGCCGGGCCGCAGCACCTCCGGCGGATCTCGCCACGTCAGCAATACCCTGTGCGGTAATGGCGCTGTTGACAGTGGCGCCACCCCTTCGTGGCGATCTCCCATCACCACGCCACCCGACGCCCCGCTCTCCACCGTGAACAGGAACCGCGTGCCGTGCGGGGCCGCGTCCGGCAATCCGCTGACAACACCATCGATGATCTGGTCACGCCCTGCCAGCGACGGGTCCAGCCACGCGCCGAGCCGCACGTCCGCCCGCCACGCCGACCAACCCAGCCCCACGAGTGCCGCGATCGACAAGCTCACCAACCATCGAACCCAGATTACCCATCGCGCCCCACGCCCACGCAACCCCCAGACCCCAAGCAGTCCAACCAGCGCAAAACACCCACAACCGACCCAATCCCATGGCCCCGGCAATGCTGCCTGCTGCTGCAACCACCAGCAGCCCACCACGAACGCGAGCAGCACTGCACGCATAGCAAGGCACGCCCCCGCATCTGATTGCTGAAGGGCTTATTTGTACTGCGATTGACAGCTGGGAAAGGTGACCGAGCGATACGTCGGTGTGTCAGAAGGTTAAATCTGCGCGCGGAGCGCTGAGGGCCGCCTAGCGAGGGGCCATGACATCCGCGAACGCCGCCAGTCTTGGCAGCGCGGCCACGGAATTGCGCCACATGGTATCGGCGAGCTCTCGTTCCGAGACGCCGCGCAGCTCGGCCATGACGCGCGCCACGCCCACCACTTCCGCAGGCGTATTACGGGCCTTGTGCTGCTCGCCGAACTGATCGTCGGAAAGCCAGGCGGGCGCGATATCGGGCGCGTCCGTTTCCAGCACGATCGACTCGATCGGCAATTCGGCGGCCAGGCGGCGGATCTGCCGCGCTCGGGAAAACGTCACGTTGCCGCCGAATCCGAGCTTCATGCCGTGGGTCACGTAGTGGTACGCCTGATCGTGACTGCCGTTGAACGCATGGGCGATACCCTGCCGCACGCCCGCGCGACGCAGCTGCGCCAGGATCTGGTCCTGCGACTTGCGCACGTGCAGCAGCACGGGCAGGTCGAAGTCGCGCGCGATCTTCAACTGCTCCGCGTACAGCCAGGTTTGATGGGTGGCGTCGAGCCCAGGCACGAAGAAGTCGAGCCCGATTTCGCCAATGGCAACGAGGCGCGGGTCGTCGATCGACGCCGTCACCTGGCGGCGCAGTTCATCGAGATCGGCCTGCCCGGCGGCCCGCGAGTACAGCGGGTGGATGCCGAGCGCATAGACGCAGCGTGGGTCGGCATGCGCCAGCCCACGCACCACGTCGAAGTTCGCCACTGCGACGGCCGGCAACACAATGCCGGTCACACCGGCTGCCGCAGCCGCATCCGTGACATCAGCCCGGTCGGCATCGAACTCGCTGACGTCGAGGTGGCAGTGCGTATCGATCCACATGGCGGGGGCTGAGTGAAAGCGAAGGGAAGACTGTGGGTTGGCTACCGGCGCTCAACGCTCTTGATGCAGATGACCGTCGCGCAGCCGCAGCACGCGGTCGCAACGGCCAGCCAGATCAAGGTCGTGGGTGACGATCACGAAGCTCGTGCCCAGCGTGCGTGACAGTTCCAGCATCAGGTCGTACACGCCGCCTGCCGTGTGGTCGTCGAGGTTGCCGGTCGGCTCATCGGCCAGTACGCAGGCCGGCTTTCCGACCAGCGCGCGGGCAATTGCCACGCGCTGGCGCTCGCCGCCCGAGAGTTCGCCGGGGCGGTGTTTCGAGCGGCCGCCGAGCCCCACGCGCTCAAGCACGGCCTGCGCCTCGGCACGCGCGGCGGGCTCGCTCAGGCCGCGGATGCGCATTGGCATCGCCACGTTGTCGAGCGCGGTGAACTCCGGCAGCAGATGGTGAAACTGATAGACGAAGCCCAGCGAGCGGTTGCGCACGATATTGCGTTCCTTCTCGCGTAGCGCCGTGAACGGCTTGCCCAGCAGCGCCACGCGGCCGGCGTCGGGGTTGTCGAGCCCGCCCAGCACGTGCAGCAGTGTCGATTTGCCCGAACCGGAAGCACCGACGATGGCCACCTTCTCGCCAGCGTCGACGCGCACATCCACGCCGCGCAGGACTTCGACGTCCAGGCCGCCCTGTTTGAAACGCTTGGTCAGGCCCTCGCCCAGCAGGACCGGCGTGCCGGTTGGCGTGCCAGCGCCGTGGGTGCCGGCCTGGAATGAGGCCTCGGGGAGCAGCGTCGTATCACTCATAGCGCAGCGCCTCCGCCGGGTTCACGCGCGAGGCGCGCCAGCTCGGGTAGATCGTTGCCAGCGAGGCCAGCACGAAGGAAATGATACCGATGGTAGCGATGTCGTTCACGCGAGGATCCGAAGGCAATTCGCTGATGAAATAGATGTCCTTGGGCAGGAACTGCACATGGAGGATCCGCTCGATGAAAGGCACGATCACGTCGATATTTGTGGCGATCAGTGTGCCGCCCAATACGCCAAGCAAGGTGCCGATGAAGCCGATGGCCACGCCCTGAACGATGAAGATCTTCATGATCGAGCGCGGCTGGGCGCCCATCGTGCGCAGGATCGCGATGTCGGCCTGCTTGTCAGTCACGGTCATGACCAGCGTGGACACCAGGTTGAATGCGGCCACGGCGATAATCAGCGTCAGGATGATGAACATCATGCGCTTTTCGGTCTGCACGGCGGCGAACCAGTTGCGGTTCTGCTTCGACCAGTCGCGCAGGTAGAGGTCGCCACTCATGGTGCCCGCCAGTTCCTGGGCCACCTGCGGCGCGCGCTGCATGTCCTGCAGCTTCAGGCGCACGCCCGTGGGTCCGTTCTGGCGGAACAGCGTTTCCGCATCAACGATGTCGATCAACGCCAGCGCGCTGTCGAACTCGTAGTGACCCGACGAGAACACGCCGACCACGGTGAACTGCTTGAGACGCGGCAGCATTCCGGCCGGCGTGATCGTGCCTTGCGGCACCACCAGCATCACCTTGTCGCCCACGCGCACGCCCAGCGCATTGGCCAGTTCGCTGCCGAGTGCGATGCCGAAGCCGCCCGGCGCCAGCGCGTTCATGCTGCCGGCGCGGAACTGGTTGGCGATATCCGACACCTTGGGCTCTTCGGCGGGGTCCACGCCGCGCAGCAGCACGCCGCGCACTGCGTCCTCCCGCGTCATCATGGCCTGGGCCGCCACGTACGGCGCGGCGCCCACCACTTCCTTGTTGCGCAGGGCCTCGGCGGCCGTCTTCTGCCAGTCCGTCAGCGGCGCGGCGCCGATGACTTCGATGTGCGACAGCACCGACAGCATCCGATCGCGCACTTCCTTCTGGAAGCCGTTCATGACCGAGAGCACGACGATCAGGGCGGCCACGCCAAGCGCGATGCCCATCATCGAAATCATCGAAATGAATGAAATGAACGTATTGCGGCTGGCGCGCTTGCTCGCGCGGGTGTAGCGCCAGCCGATCTGCCATTCGTAAGGAAAGTTCAAGAGGAGTCCTGTTGTTCGAGGAAAAGCGCCGACGGCAGTTTATCGGTTATCCGGTAACGGGAAACTGGCGCCGGCCAGCCGGGAGTTTACAATCTCGCCAACCATGATGACGCACCTGACCCTGATTGTGCCTTTTTCCGTCCCGCCCGGTGCCGGCGACGACGCCTCGGACGATGTCGTGCCCGGTGCGCTGTTGCGGCAGTTGGAGTTGCCGGCGCTCGGAAAGTTGCTGACGCGCGCCACCCCCGGCCCTCGCGAGATGCACGACGATCCCTACCTGCGCACACTGCCGCAGGAGCGCTGGCTGGCCGGACGGGCCGGACTGGATACCACGCGAGTGCCGACTGCGCCCTTCATGCGGCTGGCGGATCACCGCGGCATCGCCCCGCCCCCCACGCAAGCAGCCGGGGAAGGCGGCTGGGCCTGCCTGCAGCCGGTCCACATCCATGCCGCGCGCGATCACCTGGTGCTGATGCACCCGGACCAGCTCGACATCCGCCCCGACGAGACAGCCGCCCTGCACGCCGCCATCGCCGGGCTGCTGGACGAGGCAGGCATCACGATCGATACCCCCCACCCTGCCCGCTGGTACATCCCCGATGGCATGTTCGGGGACTTGACCGCGACCACGCCGGTGCGCGCCACCGGCCGCAATATTGATATCTGGATGCAGGCTGGCCCGAAAGCGCGCGACTGGCGCCGCCTGCAGAACGAGATCCAGATGACCTGGCACGGGCACCCGGTGAACGAGGCGCGCGAGGCCGATGGACGGCTGACCGTCAATTCCGTGTGGCTGCACGGCGGCGGCAGTGCCAACGCGGCGCGCAAGCTGGCTGACACGGTGCTGACCGACGACCCGTTCCTGGCCGGGCTCGGCCTGGCCGGTGGCAGCCGCCTGGGGCCGCAGCCGGCCCGCTTCGCCGACATCGCTAATACCGATGGCTCGGTCATGACGCTGCTCGACAGTGCCACCGAAGCCCATATCGCTGCGGACTGGGGGCTGTGGCTGGAGCGGATGCACACGCTCGACGCTGAATGGTTCGCGCCGGTGCTGGCCGCGCTCGGCGAGGGCCGGATTCAGGCCGTGACGCTGGTGCTCGGCGGCGAAAACCACTTTGCCGAGTTCACCGTCACACGGGCCGACCTGCGCAAATTCTGGCGCGGGCTGGGCTCGCGCGGAGACTGGCGCGCCCTGCTGTCCGACCTGGCCATGGTCTCCTGACCCGGCGGCCTGACATCACATTGACGAATTCGAACGCGAACGCCACATGACCCGGATTGCCATCCGCTCCTTTTCCGACGAACACGCAAAGGCCCTGGCGGCCTCGGGTCTGCATCCGACGCTGGCGCGCATCCTGTCCGCGCGTGGCGTAGCCCAACCCTCCGAACTGGCCACGGACCTGCCCGAACTGGCGCCGCCGGCCAGCATGAAAGGTATCGGCCATGCGGCCGAGTACCTGGCCGACGCGATTGCCGCGAATCGCAAGCTGCTGATCGTGGCTGACTACGACTGCGATGGCGCTACGGCCTGCGCGGTGGGCGTGCGCGGGCTGCGCATGCTGGGCGCGCGCGTGGACTACATCGTGCCGAACCGCTTCGAGTACGGCTACGGGCTGACGCCGGAGATCGTCGAACTGGCAGCCCGGCAACATCCTGACGCGATCGTCACGGTCGACAACGGCATCGCCAGCGTCGACGGTGTGGCAGCCGCCAACGCACGCGGCATCGACGTCGTGGTGACCGACCACCACCTGCCCGGCGAGACACTGCCCGACGCGGCGGTGATCGTGAACCCGAATCAGCCGGGATGCGAGTTCCCGAGCAAGAATCTGGCGGGTGTCGGGGTGATGTTCTACGTGCTGCTGGCCCTGCGCGCTGAACTGCGCCGCCGCGGCGTGTACACCCAGGCCACTCAGCCACCGCTGCAAACCCTGCTGGATCTCGTGGCGCTTGGCACGGTAGCCGACGTGGTCAAACTGGACACGAACAACCGGATTCTGGTGGCCCAGGGGCTCAAGCGCATGCGCGCAGGACGGATGCATCCCGGCGTGGCGGCACTGTTCCGTGCCGCCGGCCGCGAAGCCGCGCGCGCCAACACGTTCGACCTCGGCTTCGGCCTGGGCCCGCGCCTGAATGCGGCGGGCCGGCTGGCTGATATGTCGCTCGGCATCGAGTGCCTGCTGACCGACGATGCCAATCGCGCCTGGGAAATCGCCCAGGAACTGGATGGCATGAACCGCGAGCGGCGCGATATCGAGGCCGGGATGCAGCAGGAAGCACTTCAAATCCTCGAACAGCCGCTGGCCGGGCTGGACCCGACATCGCGCCACACCGTCAGCGTGTTCCATGACACGTGGCACCAGGGCGTGATCGGCATCGTCGCATCGCGGCTCAAGGAAAAATTCCACCGCCCGACCATCACATTCGCGCCCGGCGACGAGGAGCACATCAAGGGTTCAGGGCGATCGATCCCCGGTTTTCACCTGCGCGACGCGCTGGATCTGGTGTCGAAGCGCCACCCGGGCCTGCTGGTGAAGTTCGGCGGACACGCGATGGCGGCCGGTTTGACCGTGCGCGCCAAGGACTTCGACACCTTTGTCAGCGCGTTTGAGGAAGTTGGCCGCGAATGGCTGACCGATGACCAACTGGCGCGCGTGATCGAGACCGACGGCGATATCGAGGACGCGTGCTTCAGCCCGGAATTCGTCACCCTGCTCGAAGGCCAGGTCTGGGGCCAGGGTTTCCCGGCACCGACGTTCTGCGGCGAATTCGACGTATTGCGCCAGACCGTGCTCAAGGGCAAGCACCTGAAACTCCAGCTCGGTCGGGGCAGCCAGCGCTTCGATGCCATCTGGTTCAACCATGCCGATGCGCTTGATGGCGCCAGCGCAATGGTGGCTTACCGGCTCGACAACAACACGTTCAACGGAATGACCCGGGTGCAACTGGTCATCGAGCACGCGCAGTAAGGGCAACCGTTTGTTTTCTCCTCTCCCGCCTGCGGGAGAGGGGGCGAACCGTCTGACAGGCGGCTCCTACCCCCTACCCCCGAGAAGGCAGATAATTCGCCGGATTCAGCGGCCGACCGTTGCCGCGCACCTCGAAATGCAGTTCGGCGGCCTGCGCCATGCTGCCAATCTCCTGGCCTGCGGTAACGCGATCGCCCTCCTTGACCAGCGGCTTGTCCAGGTTGCCGTAGACGGTCAGCCAGTCGTCGTTGTGCTTGACGATGACCAACATGCCGTAGCCACGCAGCGTGCCGACGTGAATCGCCCAGCCCGGCGCGGCCGCGCGGACCTTGCCGCCAGCCGGTACCTCGATACGCATTCCCTTCTCCGCCGGCGGCGCGAAACGGCCCGAGACACGGCCATCGGCTGGCCATTGCAGGCTGATCGAACTGGCGGGCGGCTTGGCGGACGGCATGTCCTGGACGGGACGCGCGGGCTTGTCGGACTGCGGCGCCGCCGCCGATGTGGAGGCGCCGCCGGGAGGACGGACGCGAATCAGTTGCCCAACCTCGATCTGGTTGGTGTTCGACATATTGTTCCAGCGTGCCAGTTCGGACACCGAGCGCTTGTTCCGGCGCGCGATCGAATACAGCGTGTCGCCACGCTCGACGCGGTAGAAACCGTCCGGAGCCGGCTCGGTCGGCGTGGTGCCGCAAGCCGCCAGCAGGGCGGACAGGGAAATCGCGGCGAGGCTGCCGAGTGCGCCCAGGGCACGGCGGCGGGTCTGCAGATTGGCGTGGTGCGTTCGATTCATGCGCCGAAATCACTCCTGAAAAATGGCGCCGGGGTGGGCGCGGTTCGGGCGTTATTGTCGCCGAAGCGGCGAGAAGGCTCCGCGAATAGACCGTTCGCTGCGCGAACGGTTCGCATTTTCGTTGCGAGAACTGTCCGCCCCACCCCGGATTTGCCCCGTCAATCCGCTATAATTCCCGGTTTTGAAGCGCAAGAACACTACAACATGGAAGCAGAACGCCTGAACGCCATCTCCGGTGCAATCTCCGATCTCCGTTCCCGGACGGAAGATCTACGGGGGTATCTTTGACTACGATGTCAAAGTAAACCGGCTGGATGAAGTCAACGGGTTGCTCGAAGACCCCGACGTCTGGAACAACCCCAAGCGAGCCCAGGACCTGGGCAAGGAAAAGAAGGCGCTGGAAGGCGTCGTGCAGGTACTCGGCAAGCTGACCGACGACCTCAACGGCACGGACGAGCTATTCGAGCTTGCCCGCGAGGAAGGCGACGACGAGACACTCGAATCCATCGAGGCCGACGTCTCTGGCTTCGAGGCCCTGGTGGCGGACATGGAGTTCCGCCGCATGTTCTCGGGCGAGATGGACCAGGCCAACGCGTTCATCGACATCCAGGCGGGCGCCGGCGGTACCGAGGCCTGCGACTGGGCGTCGATGCTGCTGCGCCAGTACCTGAAGTACTGCGAGCGCAAGGGTTTCAAGGCCGAAGTGCTGGAAGAATCCGAAGGCGACGTGGCCGGCATCAAGAGCGCGACGATCAAGGTCGAGGGCGAATATGCGTTCGGCTACCTGCGCACGGAAACCGGCGTGCATCGCCTGGTGCGGAAGTCGCCGTTCGATTCGTCGGGCGGGCGCCATACGTCGTTCTCGTCGGTCTTCGTCTACCCCGAAGTGGACGATTCGTTCGAGGTGGAGGTCAACCCGGCCGATCTGCGCGTGGATACCTACCGCGCGTCGGGTGCCGGTGGTCAGCACATCAACAAGACCGACTCCGCCGTGCGGATCACGCACATGCCCACCGGCATCGTCGTGCAGTGCCAGAACGACCGTTCACAGCACCGCAACCGCGCCGAGGCCATGTCCATGCTGAAATCGCGCCTGTACGAGCATGAAATGCGCAAGCGTCAGGCGGAAGCCGACAAGCTCGAAGCCGGCAAGACGGACGTGGGCTGGGGCCACCAGATCCGCTCGTACGTGCTGGACCAGAGCCGTATCAAGGACCTGCGCACCAACGTGGAAATGTCCAACACCCAGAAGGTGCTGGATGGTGACCTCGACCCGTTCATCGAGGCCAGCCTGAAACAGGGGTTGTAATCCAGACGCCTGATACTCAGGTCCTGGCAATTTCTGCCGAAGATTGCAGATAGACGTCGCCGCGCAATGTCCCCGGACAAACTCGGGGCCTGCGCGGCGATTCCGATGCCATCTCACTGAACAAGGTCCACTCACATGACCACCGGAACGCCCCGCTCCACCCATCTCTACATCGTCACCGGCGCCTCGCGCGGCCTGGGGGCCGCCCTGGTTCGCGCGCTGCTGGTACCCGGCAACCGCGTGATCGGCGTGGCGCGCAGCCGCAACCCCGAGCTCGAGGCCGAGGCTACGGCCAGCGGCGTGCGCGTGGCCTGGCATCTGCAGGATCTGTCGCAGCCTGGCCCGTCGGCCGGCTGGCTGGCGAGCGTGCTCGATGCCGTGGAAGAGGCGCCCGCCAGCATCACCCTGATCCTGAACGCCGGGGTCGTCGAGCCGATCGGTCCGATCACGCAACTGCATGACAGCACGCTGGTGCCGCATCTGCAGACCAACCTGGTCACGCCGATGACCATGACCGGTGCGTTCATCGAACATACGGTGCGCTTCGATTGCCCGCGCAAGGTGCTGGCAATCTCGTCGGGCGCCGCGCGCAACCCCGTACCGGGGTGGTCTGCCTACTGCGCCGGCAAGGCTGGCCTGGACATGTTCATCCGCTCGGTGAACACCGAGTACGCGAGCGTGCCCGAGCCGCGCACCTTACGCGCCGTGGCGCTGGCGCCGGGCGTGGTGGATACCGGAATGCAGGAAACCATCCGCGGCGCGGATTTCGCCCAGGTGCAACGCTTCCGCGACCTCAAGGACAACGAACAGCTCGCCTCGCCTGACGATACCGCCCGGCGCATCGTGGCCTATCTGGCCCGTCCCGATTTCGGCACCACCGAACTCGACGACATCCGCAAATACTGAACCGAAACATTGAACCGAACCCGCGCGACGCTCCGCGCCGCGCGATCGAACCTCACATCATGACCGAACCGACCCGCGCCCAAGCCGCCACGCCCACCACCGAAGGGCTTGCCGTAGATGAGAACAAGATCATCGCCGAGCGGCGCGAGAAACTGCAGGCCCTGCGCCAGCAAGGCGTGGCCTTCCCCAACGATTTCCAGCCGACGCACCAGGCCGGCGCGCTGCACGCGCAGTATGGCGAAACGGACCAGGCCACGCTGGAAGCCAGCCCGGTGGAAGTGTCCATCGCCGGACGCATGATGCTCAAACGCGTGATGGGCAAGGCCAGCTTCGCCACGGTCCAGGACGGCAGCGGCCAGATCCAGTTCTACATCACGCGCGACAAGGTCGGTGAAGACGTCTATGCCGCGTTCAAGCACTGGGACCTCGGCGACATCATCAGCGCGCGCGGAGAACTGTTCCGCACGAACAAGGGCGAGTTGTCGGTGCAAGTGCGCGAACTGCGCCTGCTGTCGAAGGCGCTGCGTCCCCTGCCGGACAAGTTCCATGGCCTGGCAGACCAGGAAACCAAATACCGCCAGCGCTATGTGGACCTGATCGTCTCGCCGGAAACGCGCAGCACGTTCCGCGCCCGCACCCAGGCAATCTCGTCGATCCGCCGCCATATGGCCGACGCCGGCTTCATGGAAGTGGAAACGCCGATGCTGCACCCGATTCCGGGCGGCGCGGCGGCCAAGCCGTTCATCACGCACCACAACGCACTGGACATGCAGATGTTCATGCGCATCGCGCCCGAGCTCTATCTGAAGCGCCTGATCGTCGGCGGCTTCGAGCGCGTGTTCGAGATCAACCGCAACTTCCGTAACGAAGGGGTGAGCCCGCGCCACAACCCCGAGTTCACGATGATGGAGTTCTACGCGGCCTACACGGATTACCGCTGGCTGATGGACTTCACCGAGAACCTGATCCGCCAGGCTGCGATTGACGCGCGTGGCAGCGCCACGGTGACGTACCAGGGCCGCGAACTTGATCTGTCCAAGCCGTTTCACCGCCTGACGATCTGCGGGGCGATCCAGAAGTACGCGCCGGAATACACCGACGCGCAACTTGCCGATGCCGACTTCCTGCGCGCCGAGCTCAAGAACAAGTTCAAGATCAACACCAGCGCGCCGCAGTTCCTGAACGCCGGCCTGGGCACGCTGCAGCTGGTGCTCTTCGAGGAAACCGCCGAAGCGCAACTCTGGGAACCGACCTATATCGTCGACTACCCGGTCGAGGTATCGCCGCTGGCGCGCGGCTCGGACACGCAGCCGGGCATTACCGAACGCTTCGAACTGTTCATCACGGGCCGCGAGATCGCCAACGGCTTCTCCGAGCTTAACGACCCGGAAGACCAGGCCGAGCGTTTCCGCAAGCAGGTCGAGCAGAAGGATGCGGGCGACGAGGAAGCGATGTACTTCGACGCCGACTACATCCGCGCGCTCGAGTACGGCATGCCTCCGACAGGCGGCTGCGGTATCGGCATCGACCGCCTGGTGATGCTGCTGACCGACAGCCCGAACATCCGCGACGTGATCCTGTTCCCGCACCTGCGCCGCGAGGACTGATTCTCACGGCCGAACCCACCGGCCAGTGAGAATATGACCCTGACCAAGAGCCCCGCCCACGCGGGGCTTTTGCTTTGTTGAGGCGCCCGGCAACTGCACATCGCGTGCCCGATTGTTACAACGTCATTGTCAACGATGATCGAGCACAGATATAAGCCATTGATTGCCAAGCATTTTTGGGACTACAGATACTTACAAAAACGAACGGTAATGCGCTCTGGTATCGGCCAAACTTGAAACTATCCACTGCGCATGCGGTGACCTGGAGAACAAGCAAATGTCTGGTCCGGAAACCCTCCCCTCCTTGCCGACCCAACGCCGCCTGAATCCGCTGATTGGCGCGGCGGCTGTGTCGATCGTCGTTGCCAGTCTCGCGGCCGTGGCAGCGATCACGGGTGTGCTGCCGATCAGCAAGGCCAACCAGGGTGGCACCGAGCCCACCGCGGCACAGTACAACGCGCAACCGGCCACGCAAGCGGAGACGCAAGCAGAGACACAAACGTCTGCGCCCGGCTCGACCACACGCCCGCCGGCCTATGACAGGCAGTACGCCCAAAACGCAATGCCACAAGCGCCTGCCCAGCAACAGCAACAGCCACAGCAACAACAGCAGCAACAACCGTCGCAGACCGAGCCGAATACCGCCGCACGGCCCAGCCATACGGCTGGCCACGTAACCGGCGTGCAAGTAGTGGAATCTGAAAAGCCAACCTCCGGTCTTGGCGCGGTGGGTGGTGCGGTAGTGGGTGGCCTGCTCGGCAACCAGATCGGCAGCGGCAATGGCCGCATTCTGGGGACTGTCGCGGGCGCGGCAGCCGGCGGCTTCGGCGGCAACTACGCCGAGAAGAAACTGAACACGAACAAGTCCTACCGCGTCAGCGTGCAGATGGACGACGGCTCGCGCCGTACGTTCACCTACCAGAACCCTCCGGGTGTGGAAGCTGGACAGCGCGTGCACCTCGAGCGTGGAGTGCTTGTGACGGGCTGACAGCCGCGCGTTCAAGCCAATCAGCAAGACTCTGATCTGGCGCAACCTTGAACCGGGGGCTGGCTTTTTGCCGGCCCTGATTGTTAAGATGGCCCGATTTCTTTGCTGGCCACTGTAATGTTGTTGTCTGAAGTTCTGTCTTTTCTGTCGCGCCGTCTGCGCATGTCAGTCTTGTTGTTGAGCGCCACCGCGTGGATGGCGCCTGTCCATGGACAGGAGGTGCTTGTACTGGGCGGCTTGCAGCGCTCTGACCAGGGTGGTGAATCCAGCTACGGCTACACCTACAGCTACCAGCACAATCTGTCCGAGAACTGGTACGCATCGTTCTCCTATCTGAACGAAGGCCATATCCCCGACCACCATCGCGATGGTCACAGCGTTCAGCTCTGGTGGCGCTATCCATTTGCCGACCGGAATCTCAACGTCGCCGTCGGCATTGGCCCCTATCGCTATTTCGACACCACCAGCCGAAGCTCAGGCAATGGCTCCGACAACGACCACGGCTGGGGCGCATTGGCCAGCTTGTCCGCCACCTGGTATGTCAACGGCGGCCCGTGGATGGTGCAGGCGCGATACAACCGCGCGCAGACGCGGTCGAGCATCAAGACCAATACGCTGCTGCTCGGCGTGGGCTACCAGCTCGATCGTGGCGATCGCGGCGGACCCGTGGTGCCGCCGCCGTCTCGCACGAATAACGTCACGCAGAATGAATTCACCGTGTTCCTGGGCGGGACCATTGTGAACACGTTCAATTCGGAAACGTCGTTCGCCAAGGCGATCGAATACCGGCGCGGCCTGAGCCGCTACCTGTCAGGCACGGTGAGCTATATCAATGAAGGCCAGAACGCCGCATTGCGCCGCAATGGCGTGGCCGCGCAGCTGTGGGTGGAGCGCGCATTCTTCAATGACAAGCTGACGCTGGGCGTTGGCGCCGGGCCCTACTACGCGATCGACCTGAGCAATCACGGCCAGGCCGCACCCGAGACACCGTCGCGGTGGTCGGGGCTGATGACGATGTCGGCCAGTTACCGGATCAACCAGCAATGGTCTGCACGCCTGTCGTGGAACCGGACGGTGACCGGCTATGACCGGGACACGGACATCATCATGGGCGGTATCGGCTACCGCTTCTGACGCGGAAAACAAAAAAGCACGGCATGATCGCCGTGCTTTTTTTCTCAAAGGTCACGCAGGCTTACTGCGCTTCCTCGATCCACGCTGCCTGAATTGCCTCCAGGATCTTCTCGCCCGAACGCTCGGGCAGATCGCTAAAGTCGTCGAGTTCGAGCACCCACTGGCGCAGTTGCGTGAAGCGCACCGTCAGCGGATCGACCTCCGGAAACTTGTCATAGAGCGCGGCGGCGATATCGTAGGTATCAGTCCATTTCATAAGGAAACTCCGGGCGTCAGGCTCAGTGGCCTTCCTTGGCATGGTTGATCGTGTACTTCGGAATCTCGACGGTCAGGTCGTCGTCCGCCACCAGCGCCTGGCACGACAGGCGTGAATTCGGTTCCAGACCCCATGCCTTGTCGAGCAGGTCTTCTTCCTTTTCCTCGGCGTCTTCGAGCGAATTGAATCCCTCGCGCACGATCACGTGGCAAGTGGTGCAAGCGCACGACTTCTCGCACGCATGTTCGATCTCGATGCCATTGGCAAGCAACGCGTCGCAGACGCTCGTGCCGGTCTTGGCTTCGAAGACAGCCCCTTCGGGACACAACTCGACGTGGGGCAAAACGATGATCTGTGGCATTTCTATCCTGTTGTCTTTCCGCGGCGCGGGCAGCGCCGCCTTCAGCCGATTTCCTGAACCTTCTTGCCGGCCAGCGCGCTCTTGATCGAGCGGTCCATGCGGCGTGCGGCAAACTCGTCGGTGCCTTGCGAGAGGCGTTCGACCGCCGCCTTGATCGCGCGATGGTCCTCGCCCTTGGCGATTTCGCTCACATTGGCAATCAGCGCGTCGACTGCGGCACGCTCGTCGGCGGACAGAAGGTTGCCGTCGGTTTCGAGCGCACGCGTAGTGGCTTCCACCAGACGGGCAGCGTCCACGCGTTCCTCGGCGAGCGCGCGGTTCTTCATGTCGTGCTCGGCTTCCTGGAAGCTCTCCTGCAACATGCGGGCGATATCGTCATCGGCCAGGCCATACGAAGGCTTGACCGTCACAGATGCTTCCACCCCGGAACCGATCTCGCGGGCCGACACCGACAGCAGGCCGTCGGCATCCACCTGGTAGGTCACGCGGATACGCGCCGCGCCGGCCACCATCGGCGGAATGCCACGCAGCTCGAAGCGCGCCAGCGAACGGCAGTCGCTGGCCAGCTCGCGCTCGCCTTGCAGCACGTGAATCGCCATTGCGGTCTGGCCGTCCTTGAACGTGGTGAACTCCTGCGCGCGCGCCACGGGAATCGTGCTGTTGCGCGGGACGATCTTCTCGACCAGCCCACCCATCGTTTCCACCCCCAGCGAGAGCGGGATCACGTCGAGCAGCAGCCAATCCTCACCCGGCGCATGGTTGCCGGCCAGCAGGTTCGCCTGCATGGCTGCGCCCAGCGCCACAACCCGGTCCGGATCGAGGTTGGTCAGCGGCTGCTGGCCAAAGTAGTCGCCCACCGCCTTGCGGATCGCCGGCATTCTCGTGGCGCCACCCACCAGGACCACGCCCTTCACGTCCTCGGGACCGACACCGGCGTCACGCAACGCCTTGCGCACCGGCGTCAGCGTCTTCTGCACCAGGTTGGCGGTGATCTGTATGAAGGTATCGGCATCCAGCGTGAGATGCACGATCTCGCCGCTCGTCAGCACGGCGTCAATCACCGTGCTGTCACTGGACGACAGCGCTTCCTTCGCCGCGCGGGCGCGCACCATCAGCAGACGCGAGTCTTCGGCGGACAGCGGTTGCAGACCGACCTGCTCGACGATCCAGCACAGCAGGCGCTGGTCGAAGTCGTCGCCACCGAGCGCCGAATCGCCGCCCGTCGACATCACTTCGAACACACCCTTGGTCAGCTTGAGCACCGAGATATCGAAGGTGCCACCGCCCAGGTCATAGACGGCGTAAATGCCTTCCGCGGCGTTGTCGAGGCCATAGGCAATCGCGGCGGCAGTCGGCTCGTTGAGCAGGCGCAGCACCTCGAGGCCCGCCAGTTGAGCGGCGTCCTTGGTGGCCTGACGCTGTGCATCGTCGAAGTACGCCGGCACCGTGATCACGGCACCGACCAGTTCATCACCAAGCGAGTCTTCCGCGCGTTGGCGCAGCGTGGCAAGGATCTCGGCCGAGACTTCCACCGGGCTCTTGATGCCGGCAGCGGTCTTCAACTGGACCATGCCCAGCGCATCGACGAAGTCGTACAGGCTGTGCTCGATATTGGCCACGTCGCGCACGCCACGGCCCATGAAGCGCTTGACCGAAATGATCGTGTTCTTGGGATCGCGCACGGCCTCGTCCTGGGCCTTGTAGCCGATATGCGCATTGCCGTTCGGCAAATAACGCACCACGGACGGCAGCAGCGCGCGGCCGTGCTCGTCGGGCAGGACTTCGGGAATGCTGTTGCGCACGGCGGCCACCAGCGAGTTGGTGGTGCCAAGGTCGATACCCACGGCCAATCGGCGCTGATGGGGCGCCGGCGACATGCCGGGTTCGGAAATCTGGAGCAGTGCCATGGTATTTCTTCAATCCTCGAGACGATCGATCGCCTCGCTCGCGTCGTGTTCGATCTTCTCGATAAACATTAGCTGTCGTGCCGCCTCGCCAGCGGCGCCGTTATCGTCTGCATCAAGCAGCGCGCCGAGCGCCGCGTGGCGCTCGAGCTTTTCCTGACGCAGATCGCGCAGCAGGCGATCCAGTTGATCCACCGCGCGGCTGTCGACCGCATCCTGCAGCGCCTCACGCCATTCCATCTGCTGCATCAGGAATTCGGGTGCCATGGCCGTATTGCTCTCGGCCTGGATATCGACGCCCCGCAGATGCAGAAGATAGATCGCGCGCTTGAGCGGCTGACGCAGCGTCCGGTATGCCTCGTTGGCATGTGCGGCCCACTGCATGGCCACGCGCCGCTCGGCATCGCCCGCATTGGCGAAACGGTCCGGGTGTGCCTGCGACTGGACCGTGCGATAGGCCGCGTCCAGCGCGGCCTCGTCCACTTCATAACGGGCAGGCAGCCCGAACAGCGCAAAAAAATCGTCTTTCAAGAGCTTCCCCAACAAAAAGGAGCGGCTATGCCGCCCCCTGTTGCATGCCTTGCGGCAAAAGCCGTCAGACCCGGAACGACTCGCCGCAGCCGCACTCGTCCTTGACGTTGGGGTTATTGAACTTGAAGCCTTCGTTCAACCCTTCGCGTGCGAAATCCAGCTCGGTGCCGTCGATGTACGGCAGGCTCTTCGGGTCCACGATCACCTTGATGCCGTGCGTTTCAAACACCTGGTCTTCGGGCAGCACTTCATCGACGTACTCAAGCTTGTACGCCAGACCCGAACAGCCGGTCGTCTTCACGCCCACGCGCAGGCCCACGCCCTTGCCGCGGCGTTCCAGGTATCGGGCGACGTGCTTGGCCGCCTTTTCGGTCATTGAGATCATCTTTGCCTTGCTGTCGAACACCGCGCGCGACCCACTTGCCACGCGCGGTCATGCAAACCGTCTACGCCGGATCAGGCAGCCTTCTGCTCGGCGCCCGGGTGCTTCTTCTTGTAATCATCGACGGCCGCCTTGATGGCGTCCTCGGCGAGGATCGAGCAGTGGATCTTCACCGGCGGCAGGGCCAGTTCCTCGGCGATCTGGGTGTTCTTGATCTCCAGCGCCTGGTCCACGGTCTTGCCCTTGACCCACTCGGTCACCAGCGACGACGAGGCGATCGCCGAGCCACAACCATAGGTCTTGAACTTGGCGTCTTCGATCACGCCAGCCTCGTTCACCTTGATCTGCAGCTTCATCACATCGCCGCAGGCCGGGGCGCCGACCATGCCGGTACCCACCGCGTCGTCGTTCTTGTCGAACGAACCGACGTTACGCGGATTTTCATAGTGGTCGAGAACCTTGTTGCTGTAAGACATTTTGGCTACCTCTAATCAATCTTTTAATGGGGTTGTTCTTTTTACGTGTGCCGCAATCAGTGCGCGGCCCACTGGATCGAATTCAGGTCGACGCCGTCCTTGAACATTTCCCACAGCGGCGACAGGTCGCGCAGCTTGCCGATCTTGTTCTTGAGCAGTTCGACGGTGTAGTCGATTTCGGCTTCGGTCGTGAAGCGGCCCACGGTGAAACGGATCGAGCTGTGCGCCAGCTCATCATTGCGCCCCAGGGCGCGCAGCACGTACGACGGCTCCAGCGAAGCCGACGTGCAGGCCGAACCCGACGACACGGCCACGTCCTTGATCGCCATGATCAGCGACTCACCCTCGACGAAGTTGAAGCTGACGTTGAGGTTGTGCGGCACGCGGTGTTCCATCGAGCCGTTCAGGTACACCTCTTCCATGCTCGACAGGCCATTCCACAGGCGGTCGCGCAGCATCCGGATACGTTCGTTTTCCGTGGCCATTTCCTCGCGGGCCAGACGGAATGCCTCGCCCATGCCAACGATCTGGTGCGGAGCCAGCGTGCCCGAGCGCATGCCGCGCTCGTGACCGCCGCCGTGCATTTGCGCTTCGATGCGCACGCGCGGCTTGCGGCGGACATACAGCGCTCCGATGCCCTTCGGGCCATAGGTCTTGTGGGCCGAGAACGACATCAGGTCGCACTTCAGCGTGCTCAGGTCGATGGTCACCTTGCCGGTCGCCTGCGCGGCGTCGCAATGGAAGATGATGCCCTTCTCGCGGCAGATCTCACCGATCTGCTCTACGTCCTGGATCACACCAATCTCGTTGTTCACCAGCATCACCGACACCAGGATCGTGTCCGGGCGAATCGCCTGCTTGAACACATCCATGTCGATCAGGCCGTCATCCTTGACGTCGAGGTACGTCACCTCGAAGCCCTGACGCTCCAGTTCACGCGTGGTATCGAGCACGGCCTTGTGCTCGGTCTTCACGGTGATGATGTGCTTGCCCTTGCCCGAGTAGAAATTCGCCGCGCCCTTGATGGCGAGGTTGTCCGACTCGGTCGCGCCCGACGTCCAGACGATTTCGCGCGGATCGGCGCCGACCAGCGCGGCCACCTGCTCGCGCGCCTCTTCCACAGCGCGCTCGGCGTCCCAGCCATACGCGTGGCTACGCGACGCCGGATTACCGAACTGCTCGCGCAGGTACGGAATCATCTTGTCGGCCACGCGCGGGTCCACCGGCGTCGTTGCCGAGTAATCCATGTAGATCGGGAAATGTGGGGTGGTGCTCATCGTTATGACTGCCTTATAGGTACAGCTAATCGCTTAATGTCTACCGATAGTTTACTGCAGCCGCGAAATCCCTGCTCAGGACTGCGCGAGGCTGAATACCGAATTGACCACGCGGGGGCGTGCCGGCTTTTCCTGCTTGTCCGCCTTGCCACGGGACACGGCGACCGGCTGCTGCGCGGCGTCTTCGCGCATGTCGTGCAGCACCGCCGGCTGGCGGGCGCGCTGCTGGTCGACCAGATTCTTCAGGGAGACGGAGTCGAGATACTCAACCATCTTCTGGTTCAGCGTGGCCCACAGTTCGTGGGTCATGCAGCGTCCGCTGCCGTCATCTCCGTTACAATTGCCCTTCCCCCCGCACTGCGTCGCATCGAGCGGTTCGTCCACGGCGATGATGATGTCCGCCACCGTGACGTCCTCGGCCTTGCGGGCGAGACTGTACCCGCCGCCCGGGCCACGCACGCTCTCCACGATTTCGTGGCGGCGCAGCTTGCCGAACAGCTGTTCCAGGTACGACAGGGAGATCTTCTGACGTTGACTGATGCCTGCCAGGGTGACAGGACCCTGGTCCTGGCGCATGGCCAAGTCGATCATGGCGGTTACCGCGAAACGGCCTTTGGTGGTCAGTCTCATGATGCTCGGGGAGGAATACTTGAGGATTTCGGTCGAGTATAAGATTTTCCGACTAAATCAGTCAAGTACCCCTTGCTGCAATGCAGTGTTCCACTCGCTATAACGACGGGCTTCCCTCGGGCGCCGAATCCGGCGCTTTACGCGGCGGAATCAGCAATGAAAGCGGGTGCCGGAGAATGCGCTGACGCACCGCCCGCACCACTTCCCGCCGATCGACCCGACGCAGGTTGCGCGAGCGCAGGGCCATGTTGAAAGCCAGCGCGAAGCTCACCGCCACGTTCAATACCCCCATCAGCGCGATCCCCGCCACCGCTAGCCACAGGGCGGGCATGCGCAGCGCATCGAGCCCAAGCACGCCAATGGCTGCGCCGATCGAACCCGTTGAAAGCGTCACATGGCGCACTTCCATGTGCGGGCCGAAGAAGCTCAGGATCTCTGGCCCCAGCCCAAGCAGAAAGCCCAGCGACACGTTGGCCGTGATGCCCGAGAGATTGCGTTTCCAGAAGTCGGCCAGGCGCATCGCGCCGCGTTGACCGAGTACATAGCGCAAGCGCCGGTTGTAGGCCATGACATCGTGCACACGATGCAGCGCGAACCAGTTGTCGGCCCATCCCGCGATCAGGCTCGACAGCCAGAGCAGCACGCCCGTGAAGATCGCATAGAGCGGCGTAGGGCCAAGGATCGAGAACGATTCGATCGTCGCGATCGCCTTCGCGGGCGTCAGCAGGTGGGCGCCGAACGCCTTGCCCACGCCCCACTCGATCGCCAGCGCCACCGGGAACACCACGGACAGGTTGCCGAAGATCGCGGCCGCATTTGACCGGATCATGGCGATCGTGTCGTCGACGAAAATCTCGCGCCCTTCCGGCCGCCCAGCGCCGTCGAGCCGGTGTGCCAGCGCCGGCCCCGTCATGGCCGGCTGCTTGGTGGCCAGCGTGAAATGCGCGAAATGGATCGCGAGGAAGCTACCCGCGTAGTTCAGCGAGGCCAGGAAGCCTTCGATGAACTTGTCCAGGTGAAGCCCGTAGATCAGGAACTTCAGGTAGACGGTGAGGACGGTAACCAGACCACCGCCCATCGCGGCGCGCATCAGTTCGGCATACTCCTTGCGATCGCGCGTGATGTAGTGCTCGCCGCTCTCGGCCGAACGCTCGACGACCTTGCGCGCGAGTTGCGCGAACGACGAACTCATCAGATGCCCGACGCTGCGCCGCGCCTGCGTCGATCGGATCAACTCGGCAATCAGGTGCGCGTGCCGCCCATGGTGCGAGGGATCGACCCATGCGGTGAGGAGCAGATCGATGCGTGCCAGGCGAGCCTTCATCCGCTCGATCTGGAACACCACCTCCACGGAGACACCGTTTTCCTCGAGATCCTCGTAGACCTGGCGCGCGGCTGCGTGGCAACCGTCGAGCAGGCCACGGAAATAATTGAGCCGATGGACGAATGCATCATCGTGCGCCAGTCCTTCCTCGCACAATGCCGCGACAGCGCGGTCCAGGCGGAAGAACGGTGTCTCGTCCACACGCCCACGCAGGCGGCTGCGGATCGCCTGACTCAGCCCCGTCGCCTTCACCTGGCTCACCAGAACCTGGATGCTGGCCGTCAGCGTTGCCTCGCGCGCCTTGCGCAGGCGCTTGACGCCATCCCCTTCTTCCGCCCCGCCCTCGGCGCCCACCAGCAACGCCTGGGCAAGCCGCTCGACCAGTTCGTCGTCGAGTGTCTCGACCCAGTCAGCGTCGTTCTCATCGACAAACAACAGCGCGAACAGGCCCGCCATATCGCTGCGATTCGGGGGCGGCGGCAGGAAGCGCGCCTGGAGCCGGTCCGCCATCTCGCTCCAGATCCCAGGGTGGGAGGCCACGCCGGTATCGCAGAACAGCGAGGT
Organism: Cupriavidus sp. UBA2010; assembly: GCF_002335265.1. NCBI lineage: Bacteria > Pseudomonadati > Pseudomonadota > Betaproteobacteria > Burkholderiales > Burkholderiaceae > Cupriavidus > Cupriavidus sp. UBA2010. The sequence continues at coordinate 389,849 of NZ_DDCI01000009.1, read as the reverse complement.
CGGATCGTTGTCGCGCACGATCGAGCGGACCGTGCGGGCGAAGCTGTCGGCCCAGTCGGGATGCCGGGCCAGCACCTGCAGCAGGTAACGCAGACGAACATGGACCGGAAAACTGCGGCTGCCGGCCCCGCCCGCCTCCGCGCCGGCATCGAGATTGCCGTCCCGGCGCAGCCAGTAGGCGAGTTCGATCAGCCATTGATTTCGGTCGGCGAGCAGCGCATCGGGGTCGGCCGCGGCCAGGATGGCATCCAGTTGCAGGCTGGCATTGCGTGACTCGCGCCACTTTCGAAACAGGGAACGCAGCATCAGATCAGCCGCTTCCGCAACATCTCGATCACGCCGTCACAGGCATCCTCGATATAGTCCAGCACGCGCTCGAAACCATCGCCCTCGCCGTAGTACGGGTCGGGCACTTCCTCGGCGTTGTGCTGCGTGGCAAAGCTCATCAGCAGGCGTAGCCTGTCGGCGCCAGCATCGGCATGGAGCGCGCGCAGCGCCGAAAGGTTGGCCTGGTCCATCGCCAGCACCAGGTCGAAGCGACTGAAGTCCGCCACGACCACCTGCCGGGCACGCAGTGCGGACAAGTCGTAGCCGCGTCGCAGCGCATGGCGCTGGCTGCGCGCGTCGGGCGCCCTGCCCACGTGATAGTCATGCGTGCCGGCCGAATCGAGTTCGACCAGATCGGCAAGGCCGGCGGCCTCGAGCTTGGCGCGCAGGACACCCTCCGCCGTCGGGGAACGGCAGATATTGCCCATGCAACACATCAGAATGGCGTACTTTTTCATCGGCGCGATTCTACCGCCTGCCGACTGACGCCGAAACGACTTCGCCCGGTCAGAGCTGCTCGGCGATCGCCTTGCCACGCGCGAATCCGGCCGCCTCGGCTTCTTCGGGCGTTCCGTACCGCTCGGAGGGTGGCGCTGTTTCCACCATCGTGCTGGCAGCGCGGATATTCGTGCCCTTGCGGCACACCCGCACCGTGTATTCCCATGCGATCGGTGAACGGGGTTTCACCAGCACCTGAATCTCGTGCGTCTCGAAAACCCTCTTCTTCCACTCACTGCTATAGGCCATTACCTGTCTCCTGCGTCCTGCGCTTCCGGATGCTGCGCGTTGCCGGCCCGTCAGTTCACTTCACCGGCGTCGATCGTACGCATGGCCTCGGCTTCCGCCAGGGCAAGCGCAGCCTCGGGCGAATGCGCCGTGCCGGTTTCCGTCTCGAAAGTCGGGCCGCCGGGCTCGCCGAACGCGTCGGCAATCGTCAATACCCCGGCAAACCCACCGCCCGCGTGCGGGACTGCACGGGCCACTACCGCATAACCACCATATTCGAACTGACTCACCATGGCGTGCTCCTTGTCCGTGATCCGGCGTCTCCGCCCCAACCACTATAGGATGCCGGCGATACGCCGTGGCTCGGGGTGATCCCCGATCGACCTCTTACGCGGACGGCGGCAGGAGATGATCGCCGTCGGCCCCAGCCCCGAACACCTGCGTCCGCAGCTTCGCGAGTTGATCGCGCACCTGGGCCGCCTTTTCGAACTCCAGGTTCTTGGCGTGGTCGAGCATCTGCTTCTCCAGCCGCTTGATCTCCTTGGCCACCTGCTTTTCGCTCATGTCTTCGTACCTGGCCCGCTCGGCGGCGGCCGTCAGTTCGGCCTTGACATCGTCGGCGTTGTAGACCCCGTCGATGATGTCCTTGATGCGCTTGACCACGCCTCGCGGCGTGATGCCGTTGGCTTCGTTGAAGGCCATCTGCTTCTCGCGGCGACGCTCGGTTTCCCGGATCGCCACCTTCATCGAGTCGGTCATGCGGTCGCCATACAGGATGGCCGTGCCATTGACGTTACGCGCGGCCCGCCCGATGGTCTGGATCAGAGAACGCTCGGCGCGCAGGAAACCCTCCTTGTCCGCATCGAGGATCGCCACCAGCGACACCTCGGGGATGTCGAGCCCCTCGCGCAGCAGGTTGATGCCCACGAGCACATCGAACGTGCCAAGCCGCAGGTCGCGAATGATTTCCACGCGCTCGACGGTATCAATGTCCGAATGCAGGTAGCGGACCTTCACGCCGTTTTCCGAAAGGAACTCGGTCAGTTGCTCCGCCATGCGCTTTGTCAGCGTCGTCACCAGCACACGTTCGTTGACCTTGACCCGCTGATGGATTTCCCCAAGCAGGTCGTCCACCTGCGTCGTGGCCGGCCGCACCTCGATCACCGGATCGACCAGCCCGGTCGGCCGCACCACCTGCTCGACCACCTGCCCCGCGTGCTCCTTCTCGTAGTTCGCCGGAGTGGCTGTCACAAACACCGCCTGGCGCATCTTTCGCTCGTACTCGTCGAACTTGAGCGGCCGGTTGTCCAGCGCCGAGGGCAAGCGGAAGCCGTACTCGACCAGCGTGGTCTTGCGCGCGCGGTCGCCGTTGTACATGCCGTTCAACTGGCCGATCAGCACGTGGGACTCGTCCAGGAACATCAGCGCGTCTGGCGGCAGATAGTCAACCAGCGTCGGCGGTGGCTCGCCCGGCTTCGCGCCCGACAGATGGCGCGAATAGTTCTCGATGCCCTTGCAGAAGCCCAGTTCGGTGAGCATCTCCAGATCGAACCGCGTACGCTGCTCGAGCCGCTGCGCCTCCACGAGGCGGTTCTCCTTGTAGAAGAAATCCAGCCGCTCGCGCAGCTCCACCTTGATGTCCTCGATCGCACGCAGCACCGTTTCACGCGGCGTCACATAGTGGCTCGAGGGATAGACCGTGAAGCGCGGAATCTTCTGGCGCACGCGGCCGGTCAGCGGATCGAAGAACTGCAGCGAATCCACCTCGTCGTCGAACAGTTCGACGCGCACCGCCATCTCGGCGTGCTCGGCCGGGAAGATGTCGAGCGTGTCGCCGCGCACGCGGAACGTGCCGCGCTGGAAGTCAGTCTCGTTGCGCGTGTACTGCATCGCGATCAGGCGGGCGATGACATCGCGCTGGCTGATCTTGTCGCCAGTACGCAGCGTCAGGATCATCTGGTGGTATTCGCTCGGATTGCCGATACCGTAGATCGCCGACACCGTGGCGACGATGATCGTGTCGCGTCGTTCCAGCAGGCTCTTGGTCGCCGACAGCCGCATCTGCTCGATATGCTCGTTGATCGACGAGTCCTTCTCGATGAACAGGTCGCGCTGCGGCACGTAGGCCTCGGGCTGGTAGTAATCGTAGTAGCTGACGAAATACTCGACCGCGTTGCGCGGGAAGAACTCCCGGAACTCGGAATACAGCTGCGCCGCCAGTGTCTTGTTTGGCGCGAAGACAATGGCCGGCCGGCCCATCCGGGCGATCACGTTGGCCATCGTGAAGGTCTTGCCGGAGCCGGTCACGCCCAGCAGCGTCTGGTACGACAGGCCGTCCTCCACGCCCTCCACCAGTTGGCGGATCGCCTCCGGCTGGTCGCCCGCCGGCGAATACGGCTGATAAAGCTGGAATGGAGACCCCGGAAACGTGACGAATTTGTCTTCATCCAGGGCGGGGGCGGCTTCAGCAAGGTTCGTCATAAACGTAGGGAAATACCTGAGGAAAACTGGCGGATACGCTAGAATCTTGGGGTTGCGCGGCTTGGTTCAAGCACAGTCTGCCCGACGCTGCTGTCAGGTTCTGTCAGGAGTGTGTTCCAGGTTCCGCTGCAGCCACTGCGCAGTCGAAGCGATTCTACGCCCTCCGTTTTGTTACACAGCTGACCACGAGATTCCAAATGAGTTTGTTTTCTGCCGTCGAGATGGCCCCGCGCGACCCGATCCTGGGCCTGAATGAAGCGTTCAATGCTGATACCCGCGCCACCAAGGTGAACCTGGGCGTTGGCGTGTACTTCACCGACGAAGGGAAAATTCCGCTGCTGCGCGCCGTGCAGGAGGCCGAAAAGGCCCGCCTGACGACCGCCACGCCGCGTGGCTACCTGCCGATCGAAGGCATCGCCGCCTATGACCAGGCCGTGCAAACCCTGCTGTTCGGCAAGGAATCGGCCCTGATCTCCGAAGGCCGCGTGGTGACGGCTCAGGCACTCGGCGGCACCGGCGCCCTGAAGATCGGCGCCGACTTCCTGAAGCGCCTGTACCCGAACGCATCGGTCGCAATCAGCGATCCGAGCTGGGAAAACCACCGCGCGCTGTTCGAAGCCGCCGGTTTCCCCGTGATCAACTATGCCTACTACGACGCTGCCAGCCACGGCCTGAACTTCGCCGGCATGGTGGAATCGCTGAAGTCGTACCCGGCCAACACGATCGTCGTGCTGCACGCCTGCTGCCACAACCCGACCGGCGTGGATCTGGACGAAGCCCAGTGGAAGCAGGTCGTGGAACTGGTCAAGGAACGTAACCTGATCCCGTTCCTGGACATGGCCTACCAGGGCTTTGCCGAGGGTATCGAGCCGGACGGCGCCGCTGTGCGCCTGTTCGCGGAGTCGGGCCTGCCGTTCTTCGTTTCCAGCTCGTTCTCGAAGAGCTTCTCGCTGTACGGCGAGCGCGTAGGCGCCCTGTCGATCGTGACCACGGGCAAGGAAGAAGCCCAGCGCGTGATGTCGCAGATCAAGCGCGTCATCCGCACGAACTACTCGAACCCGCCGACCCACGGCGGCACCGTGGTGGCCACCGTACTGAACAGCCCGGAACTGCGCGCCATGTGGGAGCAGGAACTGGCCGAAATGCGCGACCGCATCAAGCTGATGCGCCATGCGCTGGTCGACAAGCTGGCCGCCAAGGGCGTGCCGGGCGACTTCTCGTTCGTGAAGGCCCAGCGCGGCATGTTCTCGTACTCGGGCCTGACCTCGGCCCAGGTGGACCGCCTGCGCAACGAACACGGCATCTACGCCGTGAGCACGGGCCGCATCTGCGTGGCAGCGTTGAACAGCCGCAACATCGACGCCGTGGTGAACGCGATCGCCGCCGTCTACTAAACCGGCGACATCGGACGGGCGCCGCACCAAAATGCGGCATCCGGCAGCGAAAGGCGACCTGGAGGCCACTCCGGTCGCCTTTTTCTTTGGGCGCTCGGAAATGTCATCTGGAATATAGGCAAATGCCCTATTGTCTTCCCCACTTGCAGGTACAACGATGAGGTTTATGCTGCAAAGCACGATCGTTCTATTCCGTGCATAATCGGTTGCACGACATCCGTTGGCGACAAGAAAGGCTAGACAGGTACCCCCATGCTTTATCAACTGCATGAATTCCAGCGCACGATGCTGAACCCGCTTACCGCGTGGGCCCAAGCGACTGCAAAGACATTTACGAACCCCCTCAGCCCTCTTTCACTGGTCCCCGGCGCTCCTCGGCTGGCAGCAGGCTACGAATTGCTGTACCGATTGGGAAAAGCCTACGAAAAGCCGGAATTCAACATCAAATCCGTCCGTTCGAATGGCCGCGACATTCCGATCGTCGAACAAACCATCCTGGACAAGCCGTTCTGCAAGCTGGTGCGCTTCAAGCGCTATGCGGACGATCCGGACACCATCAAGCTGCTCAAGGACGAGCCGGTCGTGCTGGTCTGCGCGCCGTTGTCCGGCCACCACTCCACGCTGCTGCGCGATACCGTGCGCACTTTGCTGCAGGACCACAAAGTTTATGTGACCGACTGGGTGGACGCCCGCATGGTGCCGGTGGAGCACGGCGAGTTCCATCTGTCCGACTACATCCGTTACATCCGGGAGTTCATCCGCCACATTGGCGCGGAGAACCTGAATGTGATCTCCGTGTGCCAGCCGACCGTGCCGGTACTTGCCGCGATCTCGCTGATGGCGTCGGCAGGTGAGAAGACCCCGCGCACCATGACGATGATGGGTGGCCCGATCGACGCGCGAAAGAGCGCAACGGCGGTCAACTCGCTCGCCACCAACAAGTCCTACGAGTGGTTCGAGAACAACGTCATCTACACGGTGCCGGCCAACTACCCGGGCCACGGCCGCCGCGTCTATCCGGGCTTCCTGCAGCACGCCGGCTTCGTGGCGATGAACCCGGACCGCCATGTGTCGTCGCACTATGACTACTACCTGAGCCTGGTCCAGGGCGGGTCCGACGACGCCGAGGCGCACGTCAAGTTCTATGACGAGTACAACGCCGTCCTCGATATGGCGGCCGAGTACTACCTCGAGACGATTCGCACGGTGTTCCAGGAATTCCGCCTGGCCAATGGCACGTGGGTTGTCGACGGCGAGCCGGTGCGTCCGCAGGACATCAAGAGCACTGCCCTGCTGACGATCGAAGGCGAGCTCGACGATATTTCGGGCGCCGGCCAGACCGCCGCCGCGCACGACTTGTGCACCGGCATCGCGAAGACCCGCAAGCAACACCTGACCGCCGAGAAATGCGGCCACTACGGGATTTTCTCGGGCCGCCGCTGGCGCGATAGCGTCTACCCGGAACTGCGCGATTTCATCCGCAAGTACCGCGCCTGACCGTCGCGCGTCGCATCAAAGTCAAACGCCCGCGAAGACTCGCGGGCGTTTTTTTATTTGCCGATGCCGGCGCCAGCTTCAGCGCTTCAGATACGACAGCAGCATCTTGGTATGCAGATCGGCAAAGCGCTCGTGCTCCTCCTCCGAGGCCACGTCGCGGCCGATCACGGCACTGATCGTGTAACGATTCGACAGCACGTAATAGCCGAGCGCCGAGATGGTCAGGTAGAACTGCGGCACGTCGATGTCATCGCGGAACAGGCCCTGCTTCTGTCCTCGCTTGATGATGTCGGCCAGCACGTCGACCACCGGGTTGACGAGCTGATGCAATTGCGCGGACTTCTTCAGGTGCCGCGCCTCGTGCAGGTTCTCGCTGTTCACCAGCCGGATGAACTCCGGATGCTGGTAATACCAGTCCCAGACGAAGCGAGCCAGCGTGCGGACGGCGGCAACCGGGTCTTCGTCGGTGATGTGGAGGCGCTCTTCGTCCGCGCGAAACTCCGCATACTGCTTTTCGAGCACCGCAAGGAACAAGCCCTCCTTGCTGCCGTAGTAGTAATAGAGCATCCGCTCGTTGGTCTCGGCGCGGCGCGCGATCTGGTCGACGCGCGCGCCGGCCAGCCCGCCCTTGGCAAACTCTTCCGTGGCCGCAGCCAGAATGCGCCGGCGCGTGCCCTCGGGGTCCCGCTTGGTTCTTGGCTCGTTTGACATGAATTCCTGGTCTGTGAGTTGCGCGGATTATGGCACACAGCAATGTCGCATCGCCCTGTTCCTCCCCGAACGGGTGACGCAGCGCATCATCGCTTTTTCTGGCCCGCGACGAAATCGGGGATAATCCTTGCCGCGCACACGCTCGCCAGAAGCGTGCCAGATTTCAGCCGTCCCTCGATATACGTTTCGCAGTCGTGACTACCACCCCCTCAGCCGCCGCCAGCCTGGCGGATCGCCTTGAAGCCCTGCTGCCACAAACCCAATGCACCAAGTGCGGGTTCGATGGCTGCCGCCCCTACGCCGAAGCCATGGCGCGCGGTGAAGCGGCAAGCAACCGTTGCCCCCCGGGCGGCGCCGAAGGCATCGTGCGGCTGTCAGCGGCGCTCGGCGTCGCGCCACAGCCGCTCGACCCGGAACGCGGCGTGGAGCAACCCCGCGCGGTCGCCCGGATCGAAGAATCGCTCTGTATCGGCTGCACGCTGTGTATCCAGGCCTGCCC